>JAYUBR010000489.1:0-1725 GCA_043740775.1 Ferruginibacter sp.
GTTTACCAAATAATGGTTCATATAAATAAAATAAGCCCTTTAAACAGGGCTTATTTATTTGGGGAGCAATGATTTTTAAATGAAATTTTATTTTGTGGGTTCGGTTTTTATTTCCAGGGAAGAATGCGTTTTTGGAATTGCTTTTTCAAAAAATAACATTTTTACGGCAACCAATATCAATATAATGGCAAATATTTTTTTCACGGTTTCCTGTGATAAACTAAGTGCTATTTTACTTCCCAACAGGCTGCCTAAAAAAAAGCCAACAGAAATTATAAGCACAACCCTTAAATCAACATAGCCCTGTTTATAATATTGTATAACGCCTAACAGTCCTACCGGTAAAAGCAATATTCCAAGGGAAGTACCTTGTGCCATTTTTTGCGAAAACCCGAGGAAGAATACAAGCGCGGGGACAATAATAATTCCGCCGCCAACACCTACCATTCCCCCCAGCATGCCGGCCAGGATACCTATCATTACAAGAATGATGAGTGTTTGTATGTCCATGGTTGTTTTGTTTTTATTCATTTATTACCGTTGGGTAACTTCTTTTATAAAATGCAATTGCATGGGTGATGACCTCGTAAGCGGCTTTTTTATCCTGGAACTCATCAATTTCAACCACCTTATTTTCAAGTGCCTTATATTGTTCGAAGTAGTTTTTAAGCACGGCAATAAAATGCTTGGGCAGATCATGTACACTGGTAAAATGGTTTACTGTAGGGTCGTGGGTAGCCACAGCAATAATTTTATCATCTCTTTCTCCGTTATCAATCATTTGCATGTTGCCAATTACCGTTGCTTCCACCAGGCAGAGCGGCTGAATACTTTCGCTGCACATCACCAATATATCAAGTGGATCATGATCATCTCCCAGTGTTTGAGGAATAAAACCATAATTGATAGGGTAGTGAAAAGAAGAATGTATTACCCTGTCTAATATGAGGAGTCCGGTGGCTTTATCAATTTCATATTTTGCTCTGGATCCTTGTGGAATTTCTATTAATGCATTTACAATATCAGGAGCATTTTCTCCATAAGTGGCACCATGCCAGGGGTGTAAAACGTACATAAAAATAATTTAGAATTTTATGGGAATGATTTATTTTTTGTTTAAAACTGCACCGGCTAATGAGTTTCAAAAGTACCATTTTGCAACCTGTAAAAGATTGCTTTTAAAACCCACCATATTATTTTTCTTTATTGAATTCCTGGAAAGTATGCTTTAGATCAACAAGCCATTGCCCGTTTACCCTTACTACTTTTACTTCATTCCTTATATCCTTTTTATAGGTATTTGAATAGTTAACAATGGTTACCGAATCATTTACATTTTTTAATTCGTTGATAATAATATCGGCCTCTTTATATTTTTTCAGTTCTTCTTTTTTTTTACTTTCAAATTCCTTTTTTGCAAGATCAAAATACTGGTTATTAATGTCTTCATCCAGGACCAGTTTTTTGGCCTCTTTAAAATTATTATCCAGGATATCTGTTATAAAAGCCCTTGCTACATCAATGTCTGTATTGGGAACAATGCCGTTATTGCAGGAACTTAATGATGCAAAAATAAGTATTGCAATCAGTGATTTTAATTTCATAATTAAAGATAGCAATCTTTATAACACACCAAATAAAAAAACAAATTTTAAGCATGTATATTAACCTATACCATCGCTTTATCGCTAAAACAAAAAGAGGCAGTTTATGGCTACCTCTTTT
>JAYUBR010000490.1:0-5895 GCA_043740775.1 Ferruginibacter sp.
AACGGATGGGGGCACGAATCAAGAAAAAAAGCGGCAGAAATATTCGGATTGGACTATGCAGAAATTGATGCGCTGCACAATTTTATTTTCAATGTGTACGAGATTGGAAGCATCACGCTGGATGAATACTTAGATACCGTAATATTTAATTATCCGCGGGATTTTGTACGACAGGATTTTAAGGATTTCATGTATTCACAATCGGTTGAATTACCCAATATGTTGCAGTGGCTGAAAGAGTGGAAAAAAGATTGCGGCTTCCGCATCATCTCTATCAACAACGAAGGAAAAGAGCTAAATGATTACCGCGTACAAAAATTTAAATTGCACCAGGCTTTTGATGCGTTTATCTCCTCGTGCGAAGTAAATATGCGCAAGCCTGATCCCCGTATATTTAAACTGGCATTGGGTATAGCGCAGGCTTCGCCCAGCCAGTGCGTTTATTTTGACGACAGAACCATGTTTGCAAATGCGGCTCAAAAATTGGGCATCCGTTCTTTTCATCATGTAGATTTTGAAACCACCAAACAAATATTAGAAAACCTAAAAAAAGAAAATTTTAACCAATGAGTACTGCAACCGGTAAATACGATTTTGGAATGATTGGCCTGGGTACTATGGGCCGAAATTTATTGTTGAATATGGGCGACCATGGAGTGTCGGGTGCAGGCTATGATAAAGATGCAACCAAAGGTAAATTGCTGGAAGAAGAAGATAAGAATGGTAACCTGAAAGGGTTTAGTGATATCAAAGAATTTACTGCGGCATTAAAAAGTCCCAAGGCAATTATGATGCTGGTGCCAGCGGGAAAAATCGTGGATAGTGTGATAGAAGAATTATTGCCCTTGCTGGATAATGGCGATATCTTAATTGATGGCGGCAATTCTCATTTTACAGATACCAACCGCAGGGTAGATTACCTGGAAGCTAAAGGATTTCATTTTTTTGGAATGGGTGTTTCCGGTGGCGAAGAAGGTGCACGCCGTGGACCAAGCATAATGCCTGGTGGTGATAAGGAAGCATACAATGTAATGAAACCAATTTTAGAATCCATTGCTGCAAAAGTAGGTGGAGAGCCATGTGTAACCTATATCGGTCCGGGAGCTTCTGGCCATTTTGTAAAGATGGTACACAATGGTATTGAATATGGTTTAATGCAACTGATTGCTGAAACCTATGAGGTGCTGAAAAAAGGATTGCAATTAGACAATGAAGCAATCGGCCACCTATTTACCCAATGGAATGAAGGACGGTTGCAATCTTTTTTAATAGAGATCACCAGAGATATATTTATGTATAAAGAACCTGGTGCAGATCATTTATTATTAGACGATATTAAAGATGAAGCAAGGGCAAAAGGAACCGGTAAATGGACTTCACAGGTGGCGATGGATTTGGAAAGTCCGATACCCACCATTGATTCCGCGGTAGAAATGCGGGATCTCTCAAAATATAAATCATTAAGAGTACAATTGGCTAAACTGTACAGTACCAATGATGCTCCATTGTCAGTTGATAAAACAGCCTTTTTAGTTGAACTGGAACAGGCATTTTACTTTACCATGATCATGAGTTACGCACAGGGAATGCACCTGTTAACTAAGGCATCAGCAGACTTTAAATATGATCTTCAGTTAGCAGAAATAGCTAAAATCTGGCGGGGTGGCTGCATCATCCGTTCCGGGTTTTTAAACGAAATATTTACAGCTTATAAAAAAGATAACACCCTGCAGCATTTGTTGCTGGATGAAGGCGTTCAAAAATTAGCTACTGAAAATCTACCAGGCATCCGGTCTGTTTTATCCAAAGCCATTGCAGCTGGAATTGCTATGCCTGCCTATGCTGCATCATTAAGTTATTTTGATAATCTTCGCAATGAAAGAATGCCCAGTAATTTAATCCAGGCACAGCGTGATTACTTCGGCGCCCACACGTATGAACTTACCGGAAAGGAGGGAGTGTTTCACACCAGGTGGGGAGGTGAATAGTTATAAGTTATGAGTGATAAGTTATAAGTTTTGAACTTCGGATTTCATTTTTTTCACTTTTCACTTTTATTTAATAAAACTTTTCAATCCTAAAAAATCATAATTCATAACTTATAACTCATAACTAAAAGACATGTACGCAAGCCTAAAATCTCAACCCGTTATATTTATCATTTTTGGTGGCACCGGCGATCTGAATGCCCGCAAACTGGCGCCGGCATTGTACAATCTTTTTTTAGATGGATGGATGCCGGATCAGTTTGCTGTAATCGGTACCGGCAGAACGTCATTAACAGATGAGCAGTTTGCCGAAAAAATATTGGATGGTATCAATAAACATTCAAGAACCGGTAAGGCAAAAAAAGATAAATGGGACGAGTTTTGCAAGCATCTTTTTTACCAGGCTGCAGATGCAAAAGATAGCAAAACCTATAAAGAATTTGCTGCCAGGATAGACAAACAAAATGCCGAATGGAAAGCAACCGCAAACGTTATTTTCTACCTCGCTGTTTCACCTGAATATTTTCCCATCATTGCAGAAAATTTATCCAAAAGCAAACTGGCGGATGATACAAAAAAAACAAGGATCGTAATTGAAAAGCCTTTTGGCCACGACCTCGAAACATCGAGGTCGCTTAACAAATTACTGGGGGGAATTTTTAATGAATGCCAGATATACCGCATTGATCATTATCTTGGTAAAGAAACGGTACAAAATATTATGGCCTTCCGCTTTGCAAATGCATTGCTGGAACCAATCTGGAACCGCAATTATATTGAGCATGTACAGATTTCTGTAACCGAACAATTGGGCGTAGAAGAAAGGGGTGATTATTACGACAAGTCTGGAGCGTTGCGGGATATGATTCAAAATCATCTGCTGCAATTGCTTTGCCTGGTAGCCATGGAGGCTCCCAATAATTTTAATGCAGATGAAGTACGAAATCGCAAAGTGGATGTGCTGAATGCCATGCGAAAATTTGCTCCGGAAGATGTAAGACTTTCTACCGTTCGGGGGCAGTACGCAGACGGATGGATGGAAGGAAAGGAAGTGCCGGGCTACAGGAAAGAACCAAAAGTAAATCCTGAATCCAATACAGAAACTTTTGCTGCCATTAAATTTTTTATAGACAACTGGCGTTGGAAAGGCGTGCCATTTTATGTGCGTACCGGCAAGCGGATGCATCAGTCAGCATCCGTTATCAGCATACAATTCCGTGATGTGCCGCACCAGATTTTTACTGCTGAAGTGAGCGAAAGCTGGCAGCAAAACAGGCTCATCATTAGTATACAACCAGAAATGAGTATTCGTTTGCAGGTTCAGGCAAAACGCCCCGGACTTGAAATGGCATTGAACACCGTGGACATGGTGTTTGATTACAAAGGAACTTATACCAGCCAGGCGCCCGAAGCGTATGAAACCTTGTTGCTGGATACGATGGCCGGCGACCAGACCTTATTTATGCGGGGCGACCAGGTAGAAGTTGCCTGGGATTTACTGATGCCGATTTTAAGTTCCTGGGAAGGGCGGACAAGTTTAAATTTTCCAAATTATTCTGCAGATAGCTGGGGGCCCGAACTGGCAGAAGCATTGATTGCCAGGGATGGATTTCATTGGTTTACATTGCCCTTAAATGGTAAAAAATAACGCTGTGAAAATAAATATTTTTAAAACAGAAGCGGAAGTGCTGCATAGCCTGGTAAAATGTTTTGTTGCCACGGCCAATGAAGCCATTGATAAATATGGACAATTTTCTGTTGCATTGTCCGGCGGTAATTCACCCAAAAAATTGTATGAATTGCTGAGTTCAACTGTGTACCAAAACCAGGTTCAATGGCCAAAAGTATATTTCTTTTTTGGTGATGAAAGATATGTTCCTGTAACAGATCCGGATAGTAATTATCTTATGGCTAAAAAGACTTTGTTTGAACCATTGCAAATTAATGCTGCAAATATTTTTGCTGTTGATACTTCACTACCACCAGTCATTGCAGCCGCACAATATGCTGCTACCATCAATACTTATTTTGCCGGAGGCGAAATGAAATTTGATCTTATATTGTTAGGGCTGGGCGATAATGCACATACCGCTTCTCTCTTTCCCTTTACACCTGTTTTGAAAGATGAAACTATTACTGTAAAAGCAGTTTTTTTGACAGACATAAAAAAATATCGGATAACATTTACAGCACCTTTAATTAACCAGGCACGCAACGTTGCTTTTTTGGTATATGGACAAGGCAAAGCTGCCGCGGTAAAAAATGTAATTGAAAACGCTACAAATATTGAAAATTTTCCGGCTCAATTGATTGCTCCTGCAAATGGAACATTGCAATGGTTTATGGATCAAGCTGCCGCCTCATCCTTACAATCAGTGTATAAATAACATTTATCTGCCATTATGACTTTTATAATTTTAAAGGAGTAGTTATCCACAAAAAGTAATAATCTTGCATTGTCTTCGTTATCTTTCTGTACCCTTCTGCTAAAATGGCTTTAGACAATATTTTTTCTAAAAGCACCTAATTGTTTAATTACAAGTTTTTTTACACCGGGATACTTATTTTTTTTGTTAAAATGTATTAAATCAATGTTTTTTTAACAAAAATGAAAGTTAGTGAGCACGATATTTGCAAACCGCTTTAAGAATTTTTTAAATCCATTTCACTAGTATGAAAACCCTTTCTTTCAAAAAAGTCTACCTATTTTTTTCATCCCTGTTTATTTTTATTCTGCACATGCCCTTTGTATTTGCAAAAACAAAAACGGTAATTGGTTTTTTAGATAAAAACCCAACGAATCATCCGGTAGCGGCAACTGATTCACAACTTGTAAATACAGTTAATATTCCGTCAGATAAAATTGATTTGTACGATAGTTTGCGTCTTGGTTCGCTAGGTTTGGCCCGCCAGGCTTATGACTATGCAATGAAGGGTTTTACAGTGATGAAATCGGTAGGAGAAGTAAACAACGATAATATTATTTCTATCATTGATTTTAGCAAACCTTCTTCTGAAAAAAGATTATTTGTATTGGATATTGCCAATTATAAACTGCTGTTTAATACTTACGTAGCACATGGCATGCAATCTGGTAAAGAGTTTGCCAAACAATTTTCCAATAAACTTTCAAGCAATAAAAGCAGTCTGGGGTTTTATGAAACCCTTGGAACTTATATTGGCGGAAACGGTTATTCATTAAAATTACAGGGGATAGAAAAAGGTATAAATGACAATGCCAATAAAAGAGCCATTGTAATACATGGTGCGGAATATGTTGATGAAAGCTTCATTCATTCACAGGGCTATATTGGCCGTAGTTGGGGTTGCCCTGCTTTACCAGAGCGCCTGCACAAAGCCATCATTGATGTGATAAAAAATGGTACCTGCCTGTTTATTTTTAGTCAGGATAACAACTACCTTAGCCATTCCAGGATATTGAATCATCCTGCTGGCCCAATGCTGGCAATTAAATAAAATTATTTAAAATATAAAACACTATATAATTTATCCCCTGGCGAAACCGGGGGATTTTGTTTTTTACAATTTCGTTGCATAATAATAACTTCACCAAAAATATTTTAGTAATGAACATCAGGGAGCAGTTAAAAGGTACAGGCGTGGCGATTGTAACGCCGTTTAATGAAAATGAAACAGTGGATTTTTTGGCACTGGAAAAGTTGATTGATTTTATCATTGGCAATGGGGTAGAGTATATCGTTACTTTAGGCACCACTGGTGAAACACCTACCCTGGATAAACAGGAAAAGCTTGACATTATCAATTTTACATTTGAAAGAATAAACGGGCGTGTACCCGTTGTTGTGGGCATTGGCGGTAACAACACCAAAGAAGTGGTGGAACAGGTACAAAGCTACCCCCTTGATAAAGCGGTGGCCGTGCTAAG
>JAYUBR010000491.1:0-5881 GCA_043740775.1 Ferruginibacter sp.
AATTATTAATTAAACTCACTCGCTTGCTTCAACAAGGTAACCCAGCACCGGTTTGTTGTTTATTAAAACCGTTACGGGATAATTGATCTCTTCCGGAAACTTATAACCAAACCGCAATACACCATCAGTAACTGTATAGTCCACCGTTTTTGTTTTCTTTTTCTTATCATCACCAATAAGCAGTGCAACAATATCAATACCCTTATTGCCAGATAGTCTGCAGCTAAACTGTACTGTTTTATTGATGGTAGTTTTTATATAACCATTGTTGGGAGAAAAGTTGCTGATACCAAATTGGTAGGCTGCATTTTTAACCAATGGCATTGAAAAAAAATCACTTTTACTTTTTGTACCCGGCCCCAGCAGCCAGGCATGATTATCGGGTAAATGCTGGTAATTAAAAATAGTTCTGTCTGCAAAAAAATACGCATCATTGTATTCTTTTGTAAACACGGTAACCTTATCATCTGTATAACCGCTGCCCAGCGTTGGGTCAACATAAAACCATGTTTCAGGGCTCATGCCTAATTGTACCACATCCCAGGTATGGTTAAACTCTTCTGGCTTTTCATTAAACTGTTCTACATTATTTTTCAGATATCCATCCACTGTAAGGCAACGGATTTTTACAACGCTGCACATATCCTGAAACAGTGCTGCATAACCCGCAGCAGTTGCTTTTCTAAATTTCAATACATCTTCTGCAATATTTTTTTCGTTGCCATTTTTTTTGGCACCTTTTACATCAAAGCCGATGTTCCAGGTTATCCAGTCGAAGATGGCCCTTGCCTTATCTTTATTATCCGGAAATTTTTTGGTAACAATATAACTGATGGTACCCATGTTGAGTGTATCCAAAGCACCCAGCGATTTTACATACTCATCCACCACTTTAAAATCTTCATAGCGTTTTTGAGCAATTAGTTTTGTACTGGCGAATAAAAATAAAATCAGGATTTTTTTTTTTGAAAATGGTATCATGCAATAAAATTAAGCATACAAAAGTTAAAATAACGTGATTTTGTTTATGTAAAAAATTGTTGAAATTTGCATAAGCAGAACCATGATACAATTTACAACATCGATATTAAAATTTGGGGAGCAGGGTGAAAAAACCGGGTGGACATACATTGTAATTCCGGCGGCACTGACACAGCAATTATATCCAGGTAATAAAAAATCATTCAGGGTAAAAGGTAAGCTGGATCAACATTCTATCAGCGGCATGGCATTAATACCAATGGGCGAAGGTAATTTTATTATGGCCCTGAAAGCAGACTTGCGCAAAGCCATCGGAAAACAAAAGGGTGCTACGCTGCAGGTACAATTGGCTATGGACAATAAACCCTATGAAGTAAATGGCTTGCTGATAGAATGTTTGGAAGATGAACCAGCGGCAGTGCAGTATTTTAAATCACTTCCTAAATCTCATCAGCACTATTTTAGTAAATGGATAGAAAGCGCCAAAACCGAACCTACCAAAACAAAACGCATTGCCATGGCCGTAAATGCTATGAGTAAAAAAATGGATTTTGGCCAGATGCTGCGCTCAGCAAAAGAGGATGACCGCCTGCTTAAAGGGTAATTAAAATTGCAGGGTTACGATATATTTTTTAAGATAGATAATAGAGTTTGATGAGAACGCTTATTCCTTTAATCAGGCGAAGCCACCATTCATAAAATGGTATTGCAATTGGTAAAATCACTCCGTACATTTATATTCTAACACCAAAACTTTTTATATGAAAAAAAACCTGCTTGTTATTGCTGCATTATTTTTACTCACGCCTTTTTTAAAGGCACAACTTACAACTACCCCCAACGGTGGAAATAAAAAGGCCACGGTAGCCGAACGCATTGGCCTTACCGATGTTACCATTCACTACGACCGGCCCGGGGTAAAGGGACGGGAAGGGAAAATATGGGGTGCGTTGGTGCCCTTTGGATTTACTGATCTGGGCTTTGGTACCAGTAAAGCTGCTCCTTGGCGTGCGGGTGCAAATGAAAATACTACCATCGAATTTTCAAACGATGTAAAGATTGAAGGAAAGCCTTTACCTGCTGGTAAATATGGATTTTTTATTG
The DNA here is from genome assembly GCA_043740775.1 of Ferruginibacter sp. GTDB lineage: Bacteria > Bacteroidota > Bacteroidia > Chitinophagales > Chitinophagaceae > Ferruginibacter. The sequence continues at coordinate 2,086 of JAYUBR010000491.1, forward strand.
CAGTTGGCAAAGAGGAATCCATCATTATTTTTTCGAAAAATAATGCAGCCTGGGGAAGTTTTTTTTACGATGATAAAGAAGATGCACTGCGGGTTACGGTAAAACAAAAAATAATGGACCAGCCTGTTGAATGGCTTCGGTACGAATTTATGAATCAAACAAATAACAGTGCCACGATTGCGCTGTTATGGGAAAAATGGATGTTTCCTTTTACGGTGGAGACAGATTTAAACAAAGATCAATTATCGGTTTTCAGAAATGAATTAAAAAGCGACAAAGGTTTTGACTGGAAGCCCTGGATGATGGCAGCCAACTGGTGTGCCGAGCATAATACCAACCTGGAGGAAGGGTTGCAGTGGGCGGATTATGCCATCAAAGGGCAATTCATTGGTGAAAAGAATTTCAGTACACTTAGTACCAAAGCAAAACTATTAAGCATTACAGGAAAATCTGCAGAAGCAGATGCCCTGATGAAAGAAGCTATTCCATTGGCAAGTATGACAGACTTACACGAATATGCACGCCAGTTACAAGCTGCAAAAAAAACAACAGAAGCGGCGGCTATGTTTAAAGCCAATTATAAAAAATTCCCCAACCAGTTTACTACCAACATGGGTATGACAAGGGCATTGAGCAGTGAAGGCAATTTTAAAGAAGCCTTGAAATACGCCAATGCCGCTTTACCACAGGCACCAGACCCGGCCAATAAAACGAATGCAGAAGGCATGATTGAGAAACTGAAAGCAGGGAAAGACGTCAATTAATTAATAATTGATAATTAATAATTAATAATTTTTTCTGGTTCAGGGTTATGCGATATCCGAAGATCATCAAAACACATTTTAAAGACACAATAAAAATCCCGGTCGTAAAACCGGGATTTTTAATGCAGGGACGTACAACGTACACCACTCATATCTCATAACTAAAGTATCACCCTTAGCAACAACGCAAACCCAACATCTTTTTTGGGATTATCTTTTATAGTTACTATGTGCAAACCGGCGGATGTCCATACTTTAAAAATATCTCCCTTTTTATGAGCGGCAATGGCTTCATCTAATTGCTGTAACATGGCACCGCGTACAAACCAGCCGAGGTCGCCACCGTTGGAAGATGAGCCCCTGTCTGCACTGTAAGTACCTGCCATTTCTGCAAAAGTACTTTTGCCGGATTGAATTTTATTGATGATGGTGCCGGATAAAGAATCAGCAAAATTCTTTTTAAACAATGCGGTATCTAATAAAATATGGCTTACATGATAATAGGTGTTGGGTACTTTACCCAATACTTTAATGAGGTAGTTAGCGCTTTTCCAGGGCCCGTATACTTTGCCGATCTTTCCTTTGTAAGCAAGGCTGTCAGCCAATCCTACAAAAGAAGTACTGCTCATTACAGCTATCGTATCTATTTTGTATTTTTTCTTTAAACGGTATTTTACGTATCCAATCGGGTCGTGCGTGGTATCCAGCACTTTTTTCATTTCGGCAATAGTTTGTCCAAAAACACCCACCGCCGCAATAAGTAATGCTGCAGAAATAATAAATTTTTTCACAGAGATATTTTATGATTTTAATTTTTTGGTAACCGACTTTACCTGTTTTTTAAATTCGTCCAGCTTACCGGTTTGCTGCTGGATAAAAGAATTGTCTTCTAAACTTCCCACCACTTTATTCATTTCTTCTGTGGTATCGTACACCATTTTTCTAAATGGATTACTGTAATCTTTTGCCCTTGATTCATAAATTTCTTTACACATCCAGCTTTTTGTTTCTACTGCTTCCTGCAATAAATCAATAAAAAAATCAGCCGTAAACTGCCGCGGTGTAATGGATAGTATTTCCAGCAAAGAAGTGTAGGCGTGGTATAATTTATCTTTCGGATAGTTATCGCCCTGGATTGTATAATAACCATGCACCTCTTCCCAGCTTTTTATTTTGCCGCTTTTGATATTTCTTTTTAATGCGTCCACTTCGCCCTGCTGTATTAATTGTCCGCCAATATTGACCCATTGGCTGCGCTGTATTTTAGCCGACAATGTTTTTTTAAATTTGTCAAAGCTGCTGAATTTATTGTTTACAAAATGATGCAGCAGTTGTATGGTTCCATAATAGCGTACCAGTTGAGCAAACAATGCAACAGCTTGTGGTACTTTAATAATTTCTGTTTTACGGGTAGTGTTTTCAAATCCGCTGGTTTCAGCAACGCCTTCTTCATCCAGTTCAAGGGTATTCAACAACCGCAGCGCATCAAATAATTCATTGATGGTATCCGGCGCTAAATAATCATATTCCAACTGCTGAATTTTATCGGTTCGCCTGTCACGGTCTGCATATTTCCACGAGTTGCGTTCCAGTGCATACATGTTGTACATAAACCAATAGCCAGGCATTATTACAAGTGTATCCCTGGCAACATCGTTGCTGACCAAACTAAAAGGAATGGGTATGTTCAGCTCTGCCGGAAAATCGCCTTTTGCCAGAATAATAAAGGAGGCGAATTTTGAATTGTGTTTCAGGCTAACACATAAGCCCGGCCAGAACCCACGCCCGGCAATGATTTCGCCATCAGGGCTGCGGCTGTTATGGTTGCTGCCGATGGTTGCGCCGGCGGCCATATTGCTTTGCCCCATCAGTAAAGAAGCGCATAAAAAAGAGTTGTTATGGTGTTGCTCATGTGAAGGAAATATCAGCGAGTTCAATACTTCACAACAGCTAATGGTAGAGTTGTTACCCAGGTAAGAGTTCAATAATCTTGCTCCATACTTTAATTGCGAGTGACTTGCCATTACAAACCGCACTGCCTTTACCCCGTAAAATATTCTGCATCCATACCCTACAATTCCATTCACCAATTCGCAACCTTCTCCAATTTGTGAGGTACGTTCTGCATCACTGTTGATGGTAAGGTTTTTTAACTTATTGGCACCTTTCAGATAAGCATCTGTACCAATTAAAACATCTTTTAAAATCCTGCAGTTTTTTATAACAGTGCGATCGCCAATTTTGCCATAGTATCCCCTGCGGCTATCAAATTTTTGCAGGGTAAATTCTTTAAACTTATCTAATAAAATCTCATCGGTTCTGTACTTGCTCCATAGGTAGGCATCACCTGGCAACATGCCATCAAAAGGCAATACTTTTCTTCCGCCGTTTTCATTGCACAATTCCATCCAAACCCTTGTATCTTCTTCTTCTCCTTCGGTAATAATGCCATTGCCAAACTTTGCTTTTTCGGTAGCGGCTATTTCATTTACGTTGGCAATCATTACTTCGTTGCCAATAATATAATGACTTAAATAATTTACATTGTCAATGCAAATGTTATTGCCAAAATCGCAACTGATGATGGTGCTGTTGTATAATCCAACCGGCATGCGCAGGTTATGAAATTCAAGGTATAAGGCCTGCAGGTTTCCTATCCGTACCAGGCCATAAAACTTACAGTTTTTTACCAACTCCGCATTAAAAAAAGAAGAAACAAAAATAAGATCCCAGTTATCAGAAGTGTTGCGGTTGTGTACCAGCACTTCAATTTCCTGCGAGGTTAATTTACGGTATACAGTATTGCCGGTATTTTGACTGTTGCGTAAATAATATTCATCCTTTCCCTCCGGAATGTATTTTTCTTCTACAAAATTATAACCCAGTTTATTTACCGGATGTTTCTTAATTATGTTCATAAATTAATTGATAATTAATAACTGATAAGTAGTAATTTTTTTAATTTCAAGTGCGCTGATTTTTCTTTTGGCTTTTGATCATTTCAAAATATGACTACAAACCGTTGGGACAAT
>JAYUBR010000492.1:0-1719 GCA_043740775.1 Ferruginibacter sp.
CATATTATCACTTCATTTTTATACCCTACGGATATTCTATTCAACTTTGAGGATTTTTACAATCAACTCAACGATCGTGGATTTGTAATTTATCCCGGCAAACTCAGCAAGGCCGATGCATTTCGCATAGGCAATATTGGCCAGATTTTTCCGGATGATATTAAGGGGCTTGTTGCTGCGGTAAAGGAAGTGTTACAATAATTTATTTGTTGCAGATAATTTTATTCTTCAAACTATCATGGTTGTAAATACTTCGGAACGGGCAGATGCAGTGGTGATTGGCGGTGGCATTTTTGGTTGCGCCATAGCATACTATTATACCCGCAACAACCCAGGCAAAAAAATAATAGTGCTGGAGCGGAATGAAATTTGTAATGCAGCCACAAGCCGTGCCGCAGCCTTGCTTACAAGAATAAGGGCAAAGAAAGATTTCATCCCGCTTTCATTGGAAACCTACCAGGCCATTGCTGAAATGGAAAAGCAATTGAATGAAACCCTGGATATGAAAAGAGTAGGTGTATTGCATATTGCAGCCACCGAATCCAGCATTGCCGATTTGGCCGCCTTAATGAATATCGCGGATGCTTTCCACGAACCTGCAACATATCTGGATCCCCAAAAAGTGAAGCCTAAAGTTCCATGGCTAAATACGGAGGGTGTTTTGAAGTTTGGTTTTATGCCACAGGACGCTTACTGCGACCCTTACCTGCTGGGAACATTCTTTGCACGTTGTGCTAAAATACATGGAGCTGACATAAGGCAAGGGGTTGAGGTAAATAATATTTTGATGGATCATAACATTGCCGTTGGGGTTGCTACATCACACGTAAATATATATGCCAATTCGATTATTATTGCGGCAGGCGCATGGTCGCCGGTACTTGCCATGCAGGTTGGTATTGGTTTACCAATGGCGCCCATAAGAAGCCAATACTGGATTACAGAGCGGAGTGAAATCTTTCCGGTTGACAGCCCCATTGTTATTTTGCCAGATGCACAGGCGTACGCAAGGCCCGAAAGCGGCAGTTTACTTTTTGGTATCCGTGAGTTAAAATCTTTTTCAGCATCTCCCGAAAATATTCCAAAAGATATCAGTGATTTTTCTTTTAGTACCGACCGTGGCACGAGTGATCTTGCAGAAGTAATTGATAAGCTTGCCCGGTTTTTTTCAAAAGTGTACGATATTGGATTGAAGTATTATATCGCCGGATTTTCCGGCTATACGCCAGATAATTATTTGAGTATGGGCGTTGTTCCAGGTGTTGAAAATTTGTTTGCAGCAACGGGTTGTGTGGGGGCAGGTATTTCTGTTGCGGGCGGTGTAGGGCTTGCATTTGCTGAAATGATTGCCGGCAAACCGAACCCTTATGATTTTACCAATTTCAATCTGGAACGTTTCGGAAAAATAGATCCGTTCAGTGATGCATGGCTGGATAAATGTGCAATGGCAAGGTCGCAAAAAAAAAGTGGGTAAAATTTTTGATATTTTTATTGGTGGTGAAATGTTATGAAACGATCAATTGTAATCCGGTATTTTAAAAACTACTTTCTTATGGGTAATATAATATTGAAATATTACTGAATAAACTTAATTTGATTGTCTGTTACAATTGTAAATAAAATAAGTTACCGCATGTACACTTCTGCACTGCTGCAAAATAAAATAAAGAATCTGCCGCCATGGGCGCTTTCAGTTTGCGCAGCTTTGAGTGCCTTTTG
>JAYUBR010000493.1:0-17727 GCA_043740775.1 Ferruginibacter sp.
TAAGGCACCGCTGCACATAAGGCAGGGCTGTATGGTAACATACAAAGCAGCTTCCGGCAAATATTTGCTTCCCAAAAAATTGAATGCTGCAGTTAATGCAATAATCTCTGCATGGGCCGTACTGTCGGTTAATTTTTCTACCTGGTTATATCCCCTGGCAATGATGCGTTCATTCATTACAATGATGGCACCCACGGGTACTTCCCCTTCATCAAAAGCCCTTTGCGCTTCTTTTAAAGCCTGTTGCATATACTGTTCATCCGTCATACCAATGGTTTAATTACCTTGCTGCAAAATTATCATTATGGCAGTTATAAATGATCTTTTAAAAATGCGGAAATATTTTGAAACGGGCGTTACAAAATCATATGCCTTCAGAAAAGAGCAATTAACCCGTTTAAAACAAACAGTGATAAAACACCAATTGGTCATACAGGATGCACTTTATAAAGACCTTAAAAAAAGCTCCGAAGAAACCTGGGTTACTGAAACAGGTTTTTTGTTATCAGAAATTTCCTACACGCTGAATCATTTAAAACAGTGGATGAAGCCTGACAAGGTATCTACCAATTTGCTCAACATTCCTTCAAAAAGTTATATTGTGAAGGAACCTTTGGGAACGGTTCTGATCATTGGCCCATGGAACTATCCACTACAACTACTGTTTACGCCGTTGGCCGGAGCCATTGCAGCGGGCAATTGTATTGTATTGAAGGCCTCTGAATTTGCCCCTGCAACAGCCGCTGTTATGAAGCAAATTATTGCTGAAACTTTTGAGGAGCAATATGTTTTATTTACGGAAGGCGATGGCGCCACCGTCATTCCGGAGATGATGAACAACTTTATATTTGACCATGTTTTTTATACGGGCAGTACCGCCGTTGGTAAAATTATTTACCAGATGGCCGCCAAAAATTTAGTACCGGTAACGCTGGAACTTGGTGGTAAAAGCCCGTGTATTGTAGAAGCAGATGCCAACATAACGGTGGCGGCTAAACGCATTGCCATGGCTAAATTTTCCAATGCGGGGCAAATGTGTGTTACACCGGATTATGTACTGGTACATGCAGCACAAAAAGTGGCCCTGGTTGAAGCACTAAAAAAGGCTTTGCAGCAATTTATGGGTGACGATGCAAAGCAGAGTTATGATTACGGCCGCATCATCAACGAAAAACAATTTGACCGTATTGTAACATACCTCCAGCAAGGAAATATTATTTCCGGTGGAAAAACAGATAAAACAACATTGTACATTGAACCGGTTGTAATGGATAATATATCAATGGATTCACCCATAATGAAAGAAGAAATATTTGGACCTATATTACCAATTCTTACATTCACAACAATGGTGGAAGCCCAGGAAATCATAGCCAAAAACCCTAACCCGCTTGCATTCTATGTGTTTACAGGCAATAAGCAAAAAGAAAAAGAATGGATCAATGCCATTCCATTCGGAGGGGGTTGTATCAACAATGCGGCTTTACATTTAACCAATCATCAACTGCCTTTTGGTGGCCGGGGTTTTAGTGGTACGGGCAGCTACCATGGCAAATTTTCCTTTGATACCTTCAGCCATAAAAAAGGCATTTTAAAAACTCCTACCTGGTTTGATCCCAACATGAAATACCCGAGCTATAAAGGCAAACTGAAAATATTTAAATGGCTGATGAAATAAAAATATTTCAAAAAGAAGTAAAATCTATGACGATAAAACAAAAATTATTAAAGAGTTTCTACCCATTTTTAATGAAATTTAGTGGCTTAAAAAACAACCGGGTAAAAGTGAATACAGAACAAAAAACACCTTCCGTTTCTATCTATACTTTAAAAGCAATGAAAACCAATAACGAATTGCTTTTGCTGAAAGATTTGAAAGGAAAAAAAATCTTATTGGTAAACACAGCATCCGATTGTGGTTATACCAGGCAATACGAAGACCTTGAAAAATTATACCGTCAATATAAAGGTAAACTGGTGGTATTGGGTTTTCCGGCCAATGATTTTAAGCAACAGGAAAAAGGCACTGATGATGACATCACAACATTTTGCAAAACAAATTATGGGGTAACTTTTCCTTTGATGAAAAAGAGCCAGGTTATAAATGGAGCAGGTCAAAACCAGGTATTTAACTGGCTAAGTGATGCACATAAAAATGGCTGGAATAACCTGGCTCCGGCATGGAATTTTTCTAAATATTTAGTGGATGAACAGGGAATGCTGACGCATTATTTTGATCCTTCTGTGCTACCGCTTGGCCAAGAGTTGATGACTGCTATTGGCTAAGGTTTTTTTATTTTTTATATTACCAGTTAAAGAAAATTTATGTTTACAAAAGCTGACATTGAAAAATATTTTAACGCAGAAAAAACCCAAAGCCTGCTCTTCATAATCATTGGTATAGCCGCAATTCTACTGGCATTGGTATTTTTCTTTTATCTTAAAACCAACTGGCACAAAGGCTTTGCCATTCCTTTTTTATTAGTTGGGTTGTTACATTTGGTGGTTGGATACACCGTTTATAAAAGATGCGATGCAGAACGAAAACGGAATGTATATGCTTATGATATGAATCCCGGAGAATTAAAAACCAAAGAAATACTGCGGATGGAAAAAGTAAATAAAAATTTTGTTATTTACCGGTACATTGAAATTGTGTTATTGCTTGCCGGCGTGGGTTTATTTTTTTATTTTCGTAACAATGCTGATAAAGCTTTTTGGGCTGCACTTGCTATGGGGCTTGCCATAGAAGCCGCTATTACTTTGGGAGCAGATTTTATCGCTGAAAAAAGAGCACATCAGTATACAAGTGGCATTCAGTCTTATCTTGATCAACTTAAATAATACGGTATGACAAAAGATGAAATAATGAAAATGCTGGAAGCGTTGGGCACATAAGAAACCAAAAAAACACATGCCAGCCATGGTGCCAAAGAACCATTTTTTGGAGTAAAGGTTGAAGATATGAAACCAATCCAAAAGAAAATAAAGAAAGACTATGCCCTTGCTTTAGAGTTGTTTGATACCGGTAACAGTGATGCCCAGTACCTTGCAGGGCTGATAGCAGATGAAACAAAAATGAGTAAAAAAGATTTAAATAACTGGGTAAAAAAGCCAGTTGGAATATGATCAGCGAATATTCTGTAGCCTGGATTGCTGCAGAAAGTAAACACGGCTGTGAGCTTGCTTTGGAATGGATTGAATCAAAAAATGAACAGATAGCTGCTTCCGGATGGTCAACCCTGGCAAACCTTGTGGCACTGCAACCTGACGGAGAACTGGACATAAAAAAATTAGAGACGTTGATGACGCTTGTTACAAAAAAAATTCACACCGCAACCAACCGTGTAAAATATACAATGAACAATTTTATTATTTGCACAGGTTGTTATGTTGTTCCGTTGAGTGATAAGGCAAAAAAAGCAGCGGCAGAAATGGGCGTTGTTAGGGTTAATATGGGCGACACGGATTGTAACATACCTGATGCTAAAAGTTACATCAAAAAAGTAGTTGACATGGGGCGGCTGGGTAAAAAAAAAGAAAGAGGCGAGGTGTTAATTACACCGGACATTTTTCATGATAATTAATTAATTCAATGGGCGTTTTTTCAAATTGATAGCCTGCATATCTAATTACAATTTCATCCAGCACCGCATCAATTTCTTCTACGGATTTTAAAGTTACCAACTGGTACCGGTATTCTTTAATTCCGGGAAGGCCTTTTAAATAATTGGCATAGTGACGGCGCATTTCAAAAATGCCCACAACAGGGCCCTTCCATTCAAACGATTTATGTAAATGTTTTTTACACACTTCCACCCTGTCTTCAATGGTGGGTGAAGGTAAGTGTTCACCCGTTTTCAGGAAGTGTTTTATTTCTTCAAATATCCATGGATAACCAATGGCAGCACGACCGATCATGATGCCATCTATGCCATATTTATTTTTGTACTCCAATGCTTTTTGCGGACTATCAATATCACCATTGCCAAAAATTGGGATGGTAATCCGGGGATTATTTTTCACCTTGCCTATCAGTTCCCAATCTGCATGGCCCTTATACATTTGCGAACGGGTACGGCCATGTATGGCAAGGGCTTTAATACCTACATCCTGCAGACGTTCTGCCACTTCTTCTATGTTGCGGTGTTCATCATCCCAGCCCAGCCTTGTTTTAACAGTAACCGGCAGCGACGTTGATCTTACAACAGCCGCAGTTAAACGTACCATCAGGTCTATGTCTTTTAAAACACCGGCACCGGCACCTTTCATCGCCACTTTTTTTACCGGGCAGCCAAAATTAATATCCAGTAAATCGGGATTGGTAACATCCACAATTTTTGCAGCCAGTGCAAGGCTCTCTTCATCACCACCAAAAATTTGTATGCCCACGGGTTTTTCGTAATCAAAAATGTCTAATTTCTGGCGGCTCTTGATGGCATCCCTGATCAAACCTTCGGATGAAATAAATTCGGTGTACATCAGGTCAGCCCCTTTGTCTTTACAAACGGCTCTAAAAGGCGGATCGCTTACATCCTCCATGGGAGCCAGTAATAAAGGAAAATCAGGAAGTTGTATGTTACCGATAGAAGGCATAAAAAATTGTTTATTGTTTACGGTTAACTGTTTGCGTAATGTAAGAAGGTTATTTCCGTAACCGTAAACAACAAACTGCAAATCGTAAACTTTTTAGTTTGTAAATTTACGCACTTATAAGCAATCACTATGGCGCATTTTGCAACCAAACGTTATAATTACTGGGGCCAGTTGGGTATTTTAACCGCATTTTGCGGGGCCGGGCTTGTTTTTGGAGGACTAATAAGTTTGCTTCCACTGATAGGAAAATTAAACCTGAAAGACTTTACAGGCGCATCTTCTGCCTCCATCATGGATAAAATATTAGTACCCGAAAATGCGACAGCCCTAAGATGGATGCAGTTTATCAGCACCTTTTTTTTATTTTTTTTGCCGCCTTTTTTTTATGCTTTGTTATGCCATAAAAAACCATTATTACACCTCGGTTTTACACATAGGGTTGGTGTAAAAGAAGTCATTGTTGTGGTGCTGGTTATGCTTGCCTGTCTGCCCATTGTTGGTGCGTTGCAGGAACTTACTGAAATGTTTCCCTGGTCAAAAGCAACCCTGCAGCAATTTAAAGATGCAGAGACCTCTTACAACAAACAGGTAGCAGTAATTGCAAGGATGGATAATTTTTTAGATTACCTTGTTTCTATTGTTATGATTGCTTTTTTACCGGCAGTTTTTGAAGAAACCATGTTCAGGGGCGGCTTGCAGAATTTATTGTCACGCTGGTTTAAAATGCCTGTCGTGGCCATTGTTATTACTTCCATTATTTTTAGTGCGGTGCATGGATCTTACCTGGGATTTTTAAGCAGGTTTGCACTCGGTTTTGTTTTAGGCTGGGTGTATTATCGTACCGGCAATATCTGGTTAAATATTATCGGCCATTTTTTTAATAATGCTTTTGCAATTACAGTTTTATATTTTTCAACAAAACCCGGACAAAAATTAGACCCATCCAAAATAGACGATCATTTTCCTGTATGGATCGGTTTGGTGGCAATTGCAGCAGTGTATGGATTGTTTAAATATTTTGAAAAAATAAGTAAAAATGATATTGACCGGCCTGGAGAAGAAGTGCTGATACCTGGTTACAGTGATACCAATAACCCTTTTTTAGCCGATACAGAAAATATGGGCAACACACATCAATCTTAATTTTAATGGCGATAAATGTTGAAGTATTAAAAACCCGTGCATTAACGGCGGTAGTTTTTGTAGCGGTAATGCTGGTTGGTTTATTATGGAATGAATGGAGCTTCATCATTTTATTTACAATCATTCATTTTGGATGCTGGTATGAGTTTGTAAAATTGATGAAGAAAATTTATGGTGAGAAATATTTGATGTATTGTTTGTTGGGGCTGGTTTATATAACAATGCCTGTACTTTTAATGATAGGGCTTTACGCACAATTTGCAAGCCCTGATCTACCTTATTCTGCTCAGATAATTACCTTAGGATACGGAGATCCAAGAATAATTCCTTGTGGTATTATTTTCTCTATCTGGATAAATGATACGATGGCATACATCGTCGGTTCTTTCATTGGTAAAACACCTTTATCAAAAATTTCACCCAAAAAAACATGGGAAGGCACCGCAGGCGGAGCTATACTTTGTGTGGTGGTGATTGGTTTACTGGGCTATTTTATTCCTATAGCAAAGGAGATCGCATTACAACACTGGCTCATCATTGCAGCCATCTGCGCCATCTTTGGCACTGCCGGGGATTTACTGGAAAGCAAACTAAAACGCATGGCCAATGTAAAAGATAGTGGCGCAATAATGCCCGGCCATGGCGGCTTTTTAGACAGGTTCGATTCTTTGCTGGTGGCTGTTCCTTTTGTTTGGTTGTATGTAAAATTGTTTATTTGATCAGCAAATTATTTTTTACACAAAGAAGCAAAGCATACCAGGTAAACAAAGAAAAAAGATCATTGATGGAATACTTCTTTGTGTGCTTTCTTTTCATTGTAAGCTTTGTGTGAAACATTTGTACCCAAAACTAAAAATTTTGTATTTCTGCAACGTACATTTGTCGTTCAAATCTAACGCATGACGATTCACAGGGAAGGATACAAATCAATTGCAATCGGGGCCTTAATTTTCGGCGCAATTAATTTTATTTACTTTTATTTTTTCAGCGCCAGCAATGCCTGGCTGGGATATATTCTCTTTTTTGCCACTTTATTTTTATTGCTGTTCCTGATCTCTTTTTTTCGTATACCCAAACGTGTATTAACCATCAGTGAAAATGCCGTGATAGCTCCGGCAGATGGCAAAGTGGTAGTAATAGAAGAAACTGTTGATCCCGAATATTTTAAAGATAAACGTTTGCAGATATCCATTTTTATGAGCCCTGCCAACGTACATGTTAACCGTAACCCCATTAGCGGTACGGTAGTGTATAATCAGTACCACAAAGGAAAATATCTGGTAGCCTGGCATCCTAAATCATCTACCGATAATGAACGCCATTCGGTGGTTGTACGAAAAGGGAATATGGAGATTTTGGTAAAACAAATTGCAGGTGCTTTGGCAAAACGCATTGTAAATTACCTGCAGGTGGGGCAAAAGGTTAACCAAACGCAGGAGTTTGGTTTTATTAAATTTGGCAGCCGGGTAGACTTGTTATTGCCCATAGGTACTAAAGTTAATGTAGAACTTAACCAGGCAGTACAAGGCGGCGTAACTGTTATTGCTACTTTGCAATCTTGATAAATTTTAACAGCCCTGGTTTGGCTGAAAATAATAATGTTGTTACATTTACCTTCAAGTTTTAAAATAATATACAGTATATGAAAAAAGTATTTCTATTAGCTACCGCAGTAATATTGGTATCAGGTGTAAGTTTTGCCGATATCGGAAAAAAGAAAAAATGCACTAAATCCTGCTGCTCAAAATCTGGCAAGAGTTGCGGTAAAAAAACTACTGCTGCAATGTAATTGGTATTGTGCCACATAAAAAACCGCTTCAATTGAGGCGGTTTTTTTATGCCTTTTACAGATTTATTAAAATATCTGTTCCAGTTCTTCCAGGTGATGAATGATGTAAGTTGCTTTAATATCGGTGTTTATTTTTAAGTGATTTACAAACACACAATCCATCCCAGCGTTGATAGCCCCCTGTATATCCGCATCCAGGTTATCTCCCAGCATAATACTTTCCGACAAGCTGGCTCCTGCTTTATTTAATGCATACTCAAAAATTTCTTTTTTTGGTTTAAGGCTGTTGCTTGCCTCCGAAGTAATCATGTGTGTAAAATAACGCCTAAGCCCGCTGTTATTGATCTTGCTCCATTGCGTTTTTTCAAAACCATTGGTAATCAAATGCAGTTTGTAACCTTTGTTTGTGAGGTAGTCCAATATTTCAATGGTGTGCGGAAACAACATTTTTTTGTTAGGCAATATCTCCAAAAAATGTACACTCATATCTCTTGCCAGTTGCTCGCTGCCAATTTTAAATTCCAGCATGGTGCGCCACATACGTTTCCACTTTAATTCATCACTGCTGATAAATCCTTTGTGATACCTGTCCCATAAAATTTCGTTATGGTGCAGGTAGTATTTATAAAAATCAATAAACGGATAAACACCTTTGGCTTCAAGTTTAAAATGAGCATACACTTCAGTAAGTGTTTCTTTGGCATTGGCATCAAAATCCCATAAGGTATGGTCGAGATCGAAAAATAAATGTTTGTATGCGGGCATATTTATTGGATCGTTGAGTATTGTTTTTAATGACGGCAGTTTTGTAAAAGTGATCGGCTTTTAGTTTCTCTGCCGGCTGATTTGCAAAGCTAATGGTAAATCAATTATTAGTTTTTCGTAAAACATAAAGCTCTTGTTACATTTTGATGATTACCTGTTTACAATTTTTAAAACCTGCCAACAGTGCCGTAACTTCGGTTTGGAAGGCTGAAGTACAATAGAGCATATTTGTAAAAGTGTGCGACGCCAATGAAGATCCACATAGCTTCTTAGCCCGGACAATTATTTTTTTATTAATCATTTATACAGTTAAGCTGTTAATTTTTTATAATGAATGTAGTAATAACAGGAGCATCCAAAGGAATCGGCAAAGCCATTGCTACCGGTTTTGCAGCAGAGGGCAATCATCTTTTTTTGTGCGCCAGAAATGAAGTTGACCTGTACAATACGGTGGCTGAGTTGCAGGTGAAATATCCTGACAGTACCATCAGTGCAATGACGGCGGATGTTTCCGGCAAAAATGAAGTTATCAAATTTGGTGAATGGGTGTTGAATAAAGCGGGCGCTGTGGATGTGCTGATTAACAATGCCGGACTGTTTTTACCCGGCAGTGTTTACAATGAAGCAGAAGGATTGCTGGAACAAATGATAGCTGTTAATTTATACAGTGCCTACCACCTTACCCGTTTGTTACTGCCTAACATGATGACGGTTAGACAGGGGCATATTTTTAACCTCTGCTCAATTGCTTCTTTAGAGGCTTACACCAATGGAGGCAGTTACAGCATCAGCAAGTTTGCTTTGATGGGCTTTAGCAAAAATTTGCGGGAAGAATTAAAGCCACACAACATTAAAGTTACCGCGGTTTATCCTGGTGCCGTACTCACGGCTTCGTGGGGAGATTTTGATAACAGTGAGCACAGAATTATGGAAGCAAATGATATTGCAGCAATGATTATGGCAGCCGCTAAACTATCGCCGCAAGCTGTGGTGGAAGATATTATTATCAGGCCGCAATTGGGAGACCTTTAATTTTAATGGATAATTGAAGAAGAAAATTGATGATTTTTTAATTGATAATTGATAATCGGGTGCTTTCACATTTGCATTCTTCATTGAACATTAACAGGCTTCTTTTTTTATTCATTCATTTAACAGTTTTTTATAATCATTTGTATTTTTCTGTTACATTACAGCATTGCTATAATTTACTTTTGTATTACCAGTTATTATGAATGTGTTATTGAAAAAATTATTACTACTTATTTTTTTATTGCCCCTTTTTTGCCAATATAATTTATTGGCTCAGGTGCACTTTACTGCTTCTGTTTCTCCATCTGTGATTGGAAAAAACGAAACGGCTGAACTGCGGCTGATGGTTGAAAATGCCCGGGATGTTGAACAGATCATTCCTCCTTCTTTTAAAGATTTTATTGTGGTAAGCGGACCAAACCAGGAAAGCAGCATGGAAACAATTAATGGCGTTACCAAACAATATATTGGCCTCACCTACCAACTGCAACCTAAGGCAAAAGGAAACTTTACCATTGGTCAGGCCATTGCCAAAGCTGATGGAAAAGTTTTAAAAACCAATCCTGTAATATTGAAGGTTACCAATGCAACAGCTTCCACAAATCAAAATAATTCCGGTTTTCCTTTCAGTGGCTTATCTTCTCTTTATGATGATCCCGTACAGCACACAGATAACAGGGATTATATTTTAAAGAAAGGAGAACACTTACAGGACAAGATTGCAAAAAATATTTTTATTAAAGTGGATGCTGATAAAACCAGTTGTTATGTTGGTGAACCGGTGGTAGTAAATTATAAATTGTATACCCGCCTGAAATCTGAAAGTAACATCACTAAAAACCCTTCTTTTAATGGTTTCTCTGTTATTGATCTGGGCCAGCCCGGCAGCTCTTTTTACAATATTGAAAAACTAAATGGCAGGGAGTACAATGTGTATACGCTGCGCAAATCGCAATTGTATCCTTTGCAGGCCGGAGCTATGGAAGCAGAGATTGCTGAAGTGGAAAATAATATTCACTTTGTAAAGGAAGATTATTTTAAAAGCCGTCAGGGAAATACCAACGCAATTTTGGAAGATTTGGGATTTTCCGGGTTGCCGGCAGATGCGATGCAGGATGAAAAAGTAACCCTGCAAAGCAAGCCGTTAATCATTAATGTAAAGCCATTGCCCGACACCAATAAACCAGCCTCTTTTAATGGTGCTGTAGGCAATTTTTCTTTAGAAGCCGGAGCAGAAAAAACTAATTTTTCAACCGATGATGCAGGCAAATTTCAGTTTACAATTACCGGGCAGGGCAATATGGATTTGATAAATGCCCCGGAAATTAGCTGGCCTGAAGGGGTAGAAGCGTATGAACCAAGGGTGGTGGCATCGCTGAACAAACAAGCCGTACCAGTTAGTGGCAGCAAGGGTTTTGAGTATACTTTTACCGTGAAAAAACCTGGCACTTATACTTTACCTGCTATTGAATACAGTTACTTTAACCCCGCCCTGCATACTTATAAAATCATTACCACTAAGCCGGTTGTTATTACAGTTACCCCCGGTACAGGAAAAAAGATTGTTGTAAAAAATAACCCTGATGAACAGTCTGCCAATGAACGTTTTTCATCTGCCATTTTTAGCAACAGGTTATGGATTATTGTTCCTGTAGCGCTTATTATTTTCGCAGGTCTTTTTTTTTGGGTAAAGAAAGAAAACAGTAAAGAGCATGCCCGGGCTGTTGCCAATAAAGAAGAAGAAGAAGAAATAAAATTGACTGAAAGCAAAAAATTTGGACCTCCTTCCAATCCTTTAGCCAATACAGAGTACTATTTGGTACAGCAAAATAGTAAAGGTTTTTATGAAGCACTGAATAACGAACTGCGCAGATTTCTCGCCACGCAGTTATCCGTTCCGATAGAAACAATTAATAAAAAAAGAATTGCAGAAGAGCTGGATAAAAAGGGTGTTGCTGTGAGTACCAGTTTGCAGGTACAACAATTGTTAAATGAGGTAGAGTGGCAATTGTATACGCCCTTTACAGATGAAAATAAAATGCAGGAAATGTATCAGGCTGCCAATACAATTGTTCATTCTTTCAGCCATGGTACTTCTATAACTACGCATGTTTAAAGCTCTGTAAATTTATACCCTACTCCTCTTACAGAATGAAAATATTTCGGGTTTCGACTATCCTCTTCAAAATATTTACGGAAGCTTAAAATAAAATTATCAATGGTACGGGTTGTTGGATACACATTGTAACCCCATACGGCCTGTAAAATTTTTTCACGGGTTACCACTTCATTTTTATTTTCAATCAGCAGCTTCAGCAGCATGATTTCTTTTTTGGTTAGCTTAATCGTTTCGCCATCTTTGGTAATGCATTCCAGCGCTTTAAAATCTACCTGGCTTTTGCCAAATTCGTAAATTTGTTCCAGCGGCTTTCTAATAGCCAGGCGTTTGCTTTTTGCCACTAATTTGTTAACGCGTAATAACAATTCTTCCAGGTTAAAAGGCTTGGTTAAATAATCATCTGCCCCCTTTTTTAATCCCAATACCCTGTCGGCACTGCTGTTTTTAGCACTCAAAATTAAAATAGGAATATCATTATTTTGTAACCGGATGCTTTCACAAACACTGATACCATCCAGCTCCGGCAACATTACATCTAATATCATTAAATCAAAATGTTCCTGCTGTACCGCTTTTAAAGCTTCCAGACCGTCGGAGGCACAGGTTACTTCATACTCTTCCAGCTCAAGGTTTAGCTTTAAAGCTTCCTGCAGATTTTCTTCATCTTCCACCAGTAAAATAGACACTTTTTTTTCTGCCATTGTTAAGTTATTTATTGTTGCTGCCTCTCCGATTGCTATTACCTGAATACAATTGTAAAATTACTGCCATTAGGAACATTATCTGTCAGTAAAATAGTTGCGTTGTGCTGTTGCGCAATTTTTTTTGTAAGGTATAATCCAAGCCCGGTGCCCTTTGCACCTTTTGTTGCTTTATTGCCGGTGCGGTAATATTTATCAAACACTTTTTTCTTTTCTTCATCACCAATGCCTTTGCCTTCATCTTTTACAGATAGCCGGATTTCGTTATTTTGTTCTTTCAGCAATATAAATACGGATGTTTCTTTGGGTGAATATTTAATGGCGTTATCAATTAGATTATTTACCCCCATCTGCAAGAGCAGCCTGTCGCCATTTACAAATATATTTTCATCAATTGTAGCGTTGATATGCCGTTGTGGAAACCGGATGATGCAATCCTGCACACACTCATTTACCAGTTCGGTAAAGTGGATATCTTCCTTTGTAATGCTGTATCCGCCTGCTTCTATCTGCGATGCAAGCAGCATGTTATTGCAAAGGGCGTTTAGCCGGTTGGTTTCCTGTATGGTATTTTGCAATAGTTTTTGTTGCTGGCTTTCATCTAATTTTCTTCTTTGCAGTGTTTCTAAATTCAGCTTGGTTACTGCGATTGGTGTTTTTAATTCATGCGTAATGGCCATCATAAAATTATGCTGCTGCAGGGTAGATATCAGTTGTTGCCTTACTGCCCTATAAATAAAAACAGCGCTCGCCAGTATCAGCAAAAGAAAGATACTTCCTTCGCCTATGTACTGAATGGTCTTTCGTTTTTCGAGCGTGTTCAGTTGTTGAATAGCAGTGAAGTAACCGGGACTATCCTTTTTCAACTGTGCTGTTTCAAATTGTATCATCTGGTGGTTTTGCCTGTTGAGCGCAATAAACCAATACATCAATGCTGACACTATGTAAACCAGCAATACCCAATACACTACAAAAACCAATCGTAAACGTTTTGTTTTAAAAAAAGAAAATGTCATTGTAATATCGTGCAGTTATTAAAGTGACGTTGATTGAACCAATGAGTAATCTTTTACCTGTTGATCATTTGTAGATGGCTGTGAGGAAATATCGCAGACAAAATATTTTATCATGCTGCCAAATCTTTAACAGAAATTTACTGTGCTTTTTCAACACGTATCCCTACGCTCATGATATTGGGCAAAGGATTTTCCCGCATAATCTGCGCCACTGTAAACCGGTAGTTGCCAGCCTTGTTAAATTTTACCGGGCCATTGGTAATTAATTTTCTAACCTCCCAGATATCATCCATTCCGGTTCCCTGCCAGCCTGTAGCATCGGTGCCCAGTACCAGTTCAAATTTATCAAAACGGGTTTTATCTCCCGGCGCCTGGGTACCAATATTCAGCCAGAGATTATTGTACCGGTAAGCATCTGTATGACGCACTACAATGAAAACATTGTAGGATGCTGTAGTATCTGCAATAACAAAATCAACCGCAGGCTGTAAAGCAAAACTCCACTGGTTGTTGGGTATAACCACATTCTTTTCAAACACATCCAGCCTGGTACAAGCTGCCAGCCATGTGCTTATGCAAATGACTACAACAAATAAAAAACCATAATTTTTTAAGGGTAAATATGCCTTCATGCTCACAAAAAAATTTATACAAAAATAAAACTCTTTATCCATTGTGCCCTAACCCCTGAAGGGGAATTACTGCCAACATTATAAAACGTTCAACACCTGCTCTTTTGCTTTCTCCAATTCATCCTTCATAGTAACTACACATTTTTGGATATCGGCATCATACGCCTTGCTGCCGGTAGTATTAATTTCACGGCCTATTTCCTGGATAACAAAAGATAATTTTTTACCCTTTGCTTCATCGCCATTTGCCAGCAGGCTGATAAAATATTCACAATGCTGTTTTAGACGAACCTGCTCTTCATGGATATCAATTTTTTCGATGTAGTAAATCAGTTCCTGTTCCAGCCGGTTGCCATCATAATTTTCTTTGCCTACATGTTCTTCCAGTAACTGTACAATCTCTTCCCTGATGCGTTTCATGCGGTTAGGTTCCAGTTGCACAATGGCTTCTTCCTGCGCATTGATATTAGTGATGCGTTTAATCAGGTCTTTCTCTAAGCTTGCACCTTCTTCCTCCCGGTGTTTGTTTAATTCAGTTAATGCAGTTTGTAGCACTTTTTTAAAGTCTTCAAAATCGGTATCATTCAACACATCGTTGGTAGGAGTAACCACCTCTGGCAGGCGCAAAAGGGCACTTAAAACGGAGTTGGTATCAATGCCCAGTTCTCCTGCCAGTTCTTCTATCTGGCGGTAATAAGCCTTTATTAAATCTGTATTGATATTTACCGGTTTGGAAGTACCGTTTTGTTTAATGGTGATTACACAATCAATTGTACCCCTTACCAATTGTTCCTGTAAAATATTTCTTATGTCAAACTCGTAGGGACGCAACAAGGGTGGCAGGCGCAATTGCATTTCAAACTGTTTGCCATTCAGAGATTTTATTTCTACTAAAAATGTTTTATCATTTACTGTTTGTTCTGCCCGGCCAAAGCCAGTCATTGATTTAAGCATGTGCTGTTATTATTTTATAGGTTTCAATTTGTACAAGAGGCTACAAGTTATAGATATAAACTCATTTGTTTACTTTATGCGGATCATTTCTATTGGGAAAAAGAAAATGGTATGCTTCGCCGGAAGTTAATATCCTCATTTCGCCGGGTTGCAGCGAATCAATGCTGCACTTTTCTATCCGGTAACGAATCAACCGAAGAGTAGGAAATCCAACTGCCGCAGTCATCTTTCTTACCTGCCTGTTTTTACCCTCGGTAATGATTAATTTTATCCAACTGGTAGGAATGTTTTTTCGGTAACGGATGGGTGGGTTTCTCTCCGGCACAACAGGTGGAATTTTAAAAAACATTGCCTTGCATTTTTTTGTGCGGTATATTTTTCCATCCACCGTTATATCAACACCATTTTGTAAATCATTGATGGCTTCATCATTTATTTCTCCGTCTACCTGTACCCAATATTCCCTTTCATGCGCAAAGGATGGATTGAGTAACTGGTGGTTTAATTTTTTATCATTGGTAAGCACCAACAATCCTTCGCTGTCGTAATCCAGTCTTCCTGCCGGATACACATGATTGGGTACATCAAAAAAATCGCCGAGTGTTTGCTTGCCATCACCGGATGTAAACTGAGACAGTACATTAAACGGTTTGTAAACGATGCAGTAATATTCCAACAGAAAGAAAATTATTGATGAATAAAAATAAACAATGAGCAGTAAAATAATGAATGCTGAATGCCTTATAAAAATAATAAAGCCCGACATTTGATAGCCAGGCTTTGTTATATTAATGGGTTAGTAAGTACCAGGAAATAAATTTCCATACACAATATTAAAAAGAATTTATTCTATCTGAAAAATTATTTTGATAAATTTTATGCACATTTTATTTTACGCTGTGGATAAGGAGCATTGTATTTTGCTCATATTGTAAATTGAAGACAGCAATATTTAACCATGCTAATTTATTTTTACTTCTTACAAAAAAATATCAATGCCCTGAAAGTATTGATTTCACAGGTATTTCAGCGATAGCTGTTTTTTTATTGCGTTATGTTGTCGCCAATCAATAATTACAGCAGCAGCTTTTATGGCAGATAAAAAATCATTTTTCAGGCGTGTTTTTGATGCGGAAGAAAATTGGTAAAAGTCAGTTCTTTTTACAAGCTGATACAAAATTTTGATACAACACTTATAAAATAAAGCAGCCTACCTTTGCCGAAATTTTTATTGCATGCAATTCCCTTCTCCTGTTTCTGTACAATGGATAGCAACTTTCATTGGTGCGGAATTAATTGGTAATGTTACTGGCCACGCAACCGGCATCAACGAAATACACAATGTTGGGGAGGGTGATCTTGTTTTTGTAGATCATCCAAAATATTATGACAGGTGCATTAACAGCGCTGCAAGTTTTATCATCATCAATAAAACTGCTGCGATACCGAAAGGAAAAGCATTGCTTGTTACAGATGATCCTTTTGAAGCATACAGTAAAATTGTGCAACATTTTTCTCCTTTTACGGCTTCACTAAAAACCATCAGCGATAGTGCAATCATTGGAGAAGGATCTGTAATAATGCCCAATTGTTTTGTCGGCAATAATGTACGCATTGGCAAAAACTGCATCATTCATCCCAACGTTAGTATTTATGATAACTGTATTGTTGGTGATGAGGTGGAGATACATTCCGGCACCGTAATTGGCAGTGATGCCTTTTATTTTAACACCAAAAAAAACAGGGAATTATGGTATAAAAAAATGAACAGTTGCGGCATTGTTTTACTGGAAGATAATGTAGAGATTGGAGCGAACTGTACCATTGACCGGGGCGTAAGTGCGGTTACAAAAATTGGCAAAGGTACCAAGTTCGATAACCTGGTTCACATTGGCCATGATACCGTGATTGGTAAAAATTGTTTGATTGCCGCACAGGTAGTGGTTGCTGGTTGCGTAATAATAAAAGATGGCGTTACCCTTTGGGGACAGGTGGTAGTAAACAAGACATTGACCATTGGTGAAAACGCTGTATTGCTCGGTACTTCAGGAGTTACCCATAGCCTGGAAGGCAACAAAACTTACTGGGGCACACCGGCTCAGGATGCTGGTTTGGCAAGAAGGGAACTGGTATGGATAAAAAGAATTCCGCAGCTTTGGGATAAGGTGATGGGGAAGTGAAGCTGAAGTTATGAGTTATGAATTATGCGTTTTGTACAGATAGACGGGATATTCGTCGATAAAACGTTTGTCAATATTTAGTAAGTAGTGTAATAAAACAAAATTTAATGTTGGTGATTTGGAGAACTACATTTGCTGAGATGGCACAACCGGTAATTATAAAAATGAGCAGTAATAATCAGCACCACAGCAATTGATAAAAATAAATATTCAAACTGCGGGGCAAATTGTTTCAATACCAAAAAAATAAAGCCTGTAGCAAAAATCAGTACGGGTGCTGTTGATCGGTGATGTTTAACATAGCCGTGAAATAAAGAGTAAGACCCCACTATAAATGCCAGGCCAATCATACCCCATTCAAAAACTAAATTATGAATAATATTGATGCCCAAAATAGGCAAAGAACTGATTAGCACCGGCAGTAAAGCACAGTGTATGGCACAGGCTACAGATGTACCAATACCCATCGCATCCCAATTGATTTTTATATTCATTTTAAAGAAGCGCAAAGATAGTATATTTGCAATAACGTTGCAAGTTTTGATTTGCCTGATTGATTTTGGCTGCCACAGTTTTAGCAATGTGTTTGGTGTAGCTTTGCAAAAAATGATACAATGAGTAAAAAGTGGTGGTACATCGGGTTTTTTGTTTTGCTGTTTGCAGTTTATTTTATCTATGTATTTAGTCAAACGGATATTTCACAATCAAGCCTTCCGGTAATTAACAATAATGTTCAACCATTCGCTTTCACCAATCAAAATGGCAAAACAATTTCAGAAAAAGATGTAGACGGAAAAGTA
>JAYUBR010000494.1:0-1719 GCA_043740775.1 Ferruginibacter sp.
GCATCATTTTTAAAACAACCCTTGCCGGGTGTATTGTAAATGTGGTAGTATGTCTTGTTTTAATTCGGCCAATTGGCCTTTACGGATGCGCAACAGGAATGCTTTCGGGCTTTATGGTTACTTTTTTTGCACGTTATTATTTTTTAAGAAGAACCATCGGATTGCGCATAAATATTTACCCTGTGCTGGTGCTGGGATTGTTTTAGTGCTTGTTGCAGGTGCAGTATATGCAGGCTCCGATGTTATGATCCTGCTCTCTGCCTTATTATCTGTTGTTGTATTATTGGTGATGAATAAAAAAATATGGATGGCAACAACAAAATATATCATCAGGGAAATAAGGTCTGTTGCAGTAAACAATATTTAAAAAATATCACCGCAAAACCACAACGCTGATCAATTATTTTATCTCCTGCATTTTTACCAGCCTCGTATAAAAACCATTTTGTACAATCAGTATATCATGCGTACCCCTTTCAATAATTTCTCCTTTTTGTAAAACAATAATTTCATCTGCATTGCGGATGGTGCTCAGGCGGTGTGCTATCACCAGCGAGGTTCTGTCCTGCATCAGGTTTACAATGGCATCCTGCACCAGCCGCTCACTTTCTGTATCAAGAGAAGACGTGGCTTCATCTAAAATGAGGATGGGAGGGTTTTGTAAAACGGCTCTTGCAATGGTTACCCGCTGGCGTTCGCCGCCGCTCAGCTTCATTCCCCTGTCGCCGATATTGGTGTTGTAACCATCTTCTTTTTGAACAATGAATTTATGCGCATTGGCAATGGTTGCAGCTTTCTGTATTTCTTCAGGTGTTGCATCAATGTTACCCAACGCAATATTACTGGCAATGGTATCATTGAATAAAATAGCTTCTTGCGTAACGACGCTCATTTGTTTGCGCAACGATTGAATGGTGAAGTCTTTGATGTTTACACCATCAATTAAAATTTCTCCTTCGGCTATATCATGAAATCTTGGAATTAAATCTGCCAGTGTTGATTTGCCGGCACCGGAAGAGCCTACCAATGCTACAGTTTTGCCCTTTTCAATTACAAGATTGATGTTTTTTAAAATCGATTTTTCGCCATAATTAAAAGAAACATTTTTAAATTCAATACGGTTATTAAACCCGGTCAAAGCAATTGCATTGGGTTTTTCTTCTACTTCTAAAGGGGCATTCAAGATATCTTCTATCCGCTCAACAGCTCCCATGCCTTTTTGTAAATTAGAAATGGTAGTAGATAAATTTTTTGCAGGGTTGATGATCATAGCAAAGGCTACAATAAACGTCATCAGGTCGCCGCCGGTAAGGTGGTTGCCCGGACTAAAAACAAATCTTCCGCCAATATATAAAATGGCGCAAAGCACAGTTACACCAAGCACCTCGGTTAAAGGACTGGCAAGGTCGCGGCGCAGGGTCATTTTATTCAGCATCAAAAACATTTTATCATTTCCTTTTTTAAATTTGTTCAACATCAATCCTTCCGCTGTAAAAGCTTTAATTACTTTTATACTGCCCAATGTTTCTTCCACATGCGACAAATTTTCTCCGTTAGCTGCTGAATAAGCTGTGGATTGCTTTTTTAAACGCTTGCTTATCCTGCCAATCAGGATACCGGTAATGGGTAAAAAAATAAGCAGGAACAGTGATAATTGCGGGCTGATAAAAACCATAGATATTAAGAAGCCTACAATAAGCAGCGGGTCTTTTATCAATC
>JAYUBR010000495.1:0-1719 GCA_043740775.1 Ferruginibacter sp.
AAACCTTCGCTAAAAACCCTTACCTGTGTATTATTGATGATATTGGTTTCGTTGCTGTTATTGCTTCCCATGATATCATTGTTTAGCACTGCTTCAATATTCAGGTGTTGGGTTTTGAATTTTTTTGCCATAAAATATGCGCCTAACAAACCTTGTTCTTCGCCACTTACAGTTACAAAAATTATTGTGGCAGAAAAAGAATGCCTGCACATTAACCTTGCACATTCCAATACTGCAGCACAACCACTGCCATCATCGTTTGCGCCAGGTGCATCCCCCCTACGGTCCATTACATTGGTGCGCATATTATCCAGGTGCCCGCTGATGATAAATATTCTTTTATCACTGGTATCTGTACCTTTTAAAGTAGCTACCACGTTGCCTAACAATAAAATACTATCCACTCTTTTTCCATCAGGGGGCAGGGTAGTGGTATCAATAAAAGCTACCAGCCGGCCATTGGATTGTTTGGCAAATTCAGTAAACTTATTTAACACCCACTTTCTGGCAGCGCCAATTCCACGACGGTTATCAGCCTGTGTGCTAAGTGTATTCCGGGTGCCAAATGCTACCATTGTTTTAATATAATTTTTTAAAGAATCAGGGGATATTTCTTTAACCATCTGTTCTATCTCACCGTCTCTTTCAATTATTTGCTGTGCTATGGTATTTTGAATAAAACATCCGCTAAGGAAAAAAAATAACATTTTTTTCATGGAAATATATTTGTCTTAAAATTAGAGCATTAGTTTATATAGCCGGCAGTTTAAATTTAATCGGTTAAATTTTTATAAAAAAAGTATTGTCAGTATCATATTTTACATGAATTAATGAGGCGGCTAACATGTAGCAAATGCTACTTTTTTTGAACAACTAAATCAAAAGAAACTTTGGAGAAGTGTGATAAATTATGGAATGAATTATTTATCTGCCGGTATAAATTTCAAGGAAATAGAATTTACGCAATGCCGGGTATCCTTAGCGGTTAACCTTTCCCCGGTAAATACATGGCCCAGGTGAGCATTACAATTGGCACAAACAATTTCTGTTCTGCTGCCATCTGCATCCGGCAGCTGTTTTACTGCACCGGATATTTCATCATCAAAACTAGGCCAGCCGCAACGGGAATCAAATTTATCTGTTGAATTATACAAAGCGCTGTTGCACCTGCGGCAAACATAGGTACCGGTTGACTTATTGTTGTTATACTCCCCTGTAAACGGCCTTTCGGTGCCCTTGTGAACAATCACATATTCTTCTTCTTTTGTTAATTTATTGTATTCCATTTTTATAAAATTTTGTTTTAATTATGTACGATGAATGCCTGTTACCGGTTGTTGCAAATTTACAATGTAAACCAGGTAATAACCCGCTGTTTTATTTCTAACCATATAATATCGCCACTTATAACAAATCAATTTGGCGAATGATTTGTTTTGACATCTTTACTATTTTAAATTAAATTTCTTTGCCTCGCCAATAATTGATACATTTGCATCTATCAATATGTTATCTGATGGAATTAAAGCAATTAGAAAAAATTTCTAAAGCGTTGGGTGATATGAACCGGTTAAAAATACTGGCTGATATGTCCAGTCGTGGTGGTTCCATTCAATGCTCTCAAATTATGCATGTAACAGACCTTGCTCAGCCTTCGGTAAGTCATCATATTAAAACCCTTACAGAAGCTGGTTTAATAGAAACCGAAAAGGAGGGAAG
>JAYUBR010000496.1:0-1717 GCA_043740775.1 Ferruginibacter sp.
TAAGAGCTGCGCTTATTTTCGGGAGCATTTTATATTGATCAAAACACAATAATAGTTTGAACAGGAAATAACTTTTACAATATCATTTTTTCATCCGTCATAAACACCCTTGTACTTTCAGTATACTCACCACCAGTGGCATCCTTGTATTTTAAATTCACGTAAAAAGCACGGTAACCTGTTTTGGGAAATGCCTCTGTTATTTTTACCGTACCCTTATGGTTTATACCCAGGTTTTTTGATTCCCATTTATCATTTCTAAAATCCTTATCAGGAGAATCTGCCGACCAGATGATAACATCGGTGAGTTTACCGGCTGTTGCTTTGATATTGACTACTACTCCCGCCTTAGCGGGCGAAGTTTTCCAAACACATTCAGGATAAGATTGTTTCAAAAGCGTTAATCCAAAAAATGAATTCAAACTTGCCAACGCTTCTTTTTTATCGCCCATACTATGACCAACATTGGCGATATAATGAATTAAATTCTGACCCGGAATACTATCGTAATAGTTTTTTATATTGTCTATTGGCCAGTATTCATCATTGGTACCCATCAATATCATTTTGGGCATGGTTAATTTTTTTCTGTATGAATAAGGGTCAATCATTGTTGTCAGGTCATTTGTTTTTGCCGATCCAATATCCTGCACTATCCCAAGTTTTACATAGTCTTCTATCTGGATGCTGTAGTCGTTCCATACTTTCAACTGGTAATTCATACTTACAGGCATATTCAGCATATCAATCACCATGGGTGCAATGGCTACAACCCGTGCATCATTGGCTCCTGTTAGCCAGGTTGTCCAGCCCCGTTTGGAAGCGCCGGAAACAACAAAACGGGTAATGCGCTGATGAATATTTTGCCTGCAAAATTCCTGCACAGCATCCATGGCATGCGTGGCACTTTTTACCATAGGAAAAAGTAATGGCCAGGAAAAATCATTGTCTTCTTTAAATTGGTGTAACGTAAATGAAATTAAAGCATCTTCAACCAGCGTATCATACAAAGGCTGATTGGGTGTTTGTTTTAAAATGGCGACAACAGCGCTGTTTTGCGTTGCCACTGCGCTAAGCCCAACCGTAAGCTCATCATCTTTACCGCTCCGGTTTGGTAAGCCTTTATCATTGATGCTTCCGCCGCTGATAAACAATAAAGCGCCATCGTATTTTATTTTCTGCGGTACAATAATACTCAATTCGTGCATCCATTTGTATTCTCTCCATTTTTGCGAAGTGAGCAATAAAGCATACACGGTGGCATCTTTTATTTTATAGGTTTCTTTAATCTCCCATTTATAAGTTTTATCACCGTTGCTTAAATATCGCTGCAAAGCAGTGGCAGGTGTTATGGCAGTTTGGGCAATGCTGTTGCCCGGCATTAATTGAATTGCTATTAAAGCAAACAGCAGTTTAAATAAGAGTTTATTCATTTTATGGTTTTTTTATTCAGCATGTTTAATGCAGCTTTTTAAAGCTTCTTCCGTGAAATCACTTACACTTCACATATTAACCCCACCCTCAATTTTTATAATGTTAATCCTTGCTTAAATGCCTCGTTCTGCCAGGCTTACAATACAATTAAATCATAACCGGCTTTATGCCAATTCTGTCACACCAGCCCAGAAAGGTTTTATACACTTCATCCAATGTCTGTTTTTGCGCTACTGTTAATGGCGAGGAAGAAGTTCTGCTGCTTATTTCAATTGGCACGCCT
>JAYUBR010000497.1:0-1717 GCA_043740775.1 Ferruginibacter sp.
CTGGTATTTTTACTTTCAGCAAAAAGCCAGCATGTTACAAAAACATCTGCGGCAATTAAATTTCAGAGCAACCTGCAGTCTGGTATTTTAATTGGCCAAAAGGGTAGCAAACCGGCCCTGTGCGTTAATGCAGTGAATGGAATAAAATCCTCCTTATGGTTTGGCGGAATAGGTGTTGGTATTGATTATTATGGCTTAAAGAGAAGTATTCCTTTGTTCCTTGATATTCAAAAAGACTTATCAACAAAACCCAATACATGGTTTTGGTTTGCAGATGCAGGCTACAATTTCGCCTGGTTAATGAACAATGAGAAAATGAAGTTTGTAGAAAAGTACAAAGCAGTTGGCGGCTTGTTTTATGAAGCAGGCGCAGGATATAAATTTACCATTTTTACAAAGACACGTATTGGATTGAGTGCCGGGTATTCTTATAAACAACTAAAAGAAAAATATACTTACCCATGTGTGTGGTGCGAATTTAGTATACCGCCGGACCAGACCAATAATTATGAATACAGGAAAATAGCCATTAAATTTAACTGGTGGCTTTTATAAATGTAAGGTTGCGTTTAATGCCTTTAAACTTACTGCGTTTAAGCGGAGAATTTTTAAAGATGAGTTTAAAATTTTCTTCTGTCAGTTCTTCCCAGTCATTGGAAGAAAAATTTAGAATAGCGGGTATAGGATTGAAATTAATTTCACTGGTGGGTTTACTAAACCGGTTCCATGGACAAACATCCTGGCATACATCACAACCAAACATCCAGTTATCAAATTTGCCTTTCATGGCATCCGGTATCAACGCATCCTTTAATTCAATGGTGAAATACGAAATACATTTACTGCCGTCTACAACCTTATCGGGCAGTATTGCATCTGTAGGGCAGTTGTCAATACACCTGGTACAGGTGCCGCAATAATCTTTTACAAATGCATCATCATATTCCAGTTCCAGATCAGTTATCAACGTGGCAATAAAAAAGAAACTACCGCTTTGTTTATTGATGAGGTTGCCATTTTTACCAACCCATCCCAGGCCGGTTTTTTGTGCCCAGCTTCTTTCTAATACAGGTGCACTATCTGCAAAACCTCTGCCATTTACATCTCCGATATTGGTTTTAATTTCCTGCAGCAATTCTTTTAATTTAGCCCTTATCACTTCATGATAATCATTACCAAAAGCATATTTTGCAATTTTTGGAGAAGCTACTTTTTGTTGTTGTTCAGGAAAATAATTTAGTAATAAAGTAATAACAGATTTTGCACCGGGCACTAATTTTCTGGGGTCTATACGC
The DNA here is from genome assembly GCA_043740775.1 of Ferruginibacter sp. GTDB lineage: Bacteria > Bacteroidota > Bacteroidia > Chitinophagales > Chitinophagaceae > Ferruginibacter. The sequence continues at coordinate 1,296 of JAYUBR010000497.1, forward strand.
AAGTCAAAATGATTTTCCATATACTGCATCGTTCCATGCATACCCTTATTCAGCCAGCTTTCCAGTCTTTTTGCATCTTCAGTCAGTAGCTGTGCTTTTGCAATGCCACAATGATCAAACCCAAGTTGTGCAGCGGCTTGTTTTATAAATTGAGTACGATTTGTTGCCTGGATGCTCAATAGTATTTTTTTTATTTCAAAATAAAATATACATTCACAAAATTAGTTTTGTCCTTATCAAAATAACGAATATGCAAACCCTGAGAATCTCTTGTTTTTTATTGACACTACTGTATCTTCAAAACACCGCTAAAGCGCAAGACAAGTTAAATATTAAATTCGGCAAAGTTACACCTGAAGATTTCAATGTGCAATCAATGCTCATTGATTCAAGTACCAACGCGGTAGTTGTTGCAGATGTAG
>JAYUBR010000498.1:0-1715 GCA_043740775.1 Ferruginibacter sp.
AGAAAACATGGGCTGGTTGGCAGCCGTTGATAAATCTAAAATTGATAAGCGCCTGTGTGCAAGCCCGACAGCTTTGTTTTCAGAAAAATAAAAACCTTCGGCGTCAGGGCCGCGATGTTGCATCAGTACTGCAGCCTGCCGTAATTTTAGTTCTGTAAAATGGTTGGTTGAAATATACCCCGCGATACCGCACATGCAATTACATTTGAGTAATAACGAAAATAGTACTTTCTTATTAGGTTTTTTGAACAAAAAACAACGAGTGAACTCCTGATAGAATACTTTAAAGAAATTGTTATGGTTTTGCGTTTACTTTTTATTCAATTACTTTTTTGCAAAGAATATTTTTATTACATAACCACGTACAACAATCAGTGTTATAATAAAAGAAATAAAATAGCTGATCATGATAGAAACAGCTGCACCCATTGCGCCTCCATGATTAATGAAATAATTATTACATACCAGGCTGATGGCGATGTTACAAATGGATAGTACCAGTATTTTTCCCTTCTGTTTATAAAATAAAAGAAAGGAATAAAAATAATAGGTAATGGTCCAGAAGAAATAGCCGATACATATAAAATAAACATACCGCAATGCAGGATGATATTTATGGTTGATAAAATATTTATACAACAAAGGGGTAAATATCATAATAGCCAGTGTAACTACCAGCATAATACCTGCAAAAAAATAAAAATGTTTTTTAATAGATGTGTAATCAATTACTGCTTTAGATAAAGTGGTAAAGATTTTAGGAAAAAGATAATGCAGAAAGGAGGAGGAAAGAATATTGATGACAGAAGCAAAAACGCAGGCGGTACTATAGATACCTACTGTTTCATTGTTATCTGTTATAGCATGGGACAGAAAAAACTTGTCGGAAGCATACATAGCAAACATACTTACCTGCATGGCAATTATCGGGAGAGCATAATTCAATTCTTTATAAATATAATCTCGTTTAATAACACCAAATAAATAACCCTTCTTGTAAAAATAAGAAAAAGCATAAATGCCCAGTACCAGGTAAGACACCAATATGCCCGCTACACGGCCCTGCCAGCGCCACGAAAAAAAAACAACCAATAAAACAGAAATCCCCATTTCTAAAAAAATTTTAGAAAAATTAACTTTCAAAAAACGCATGGGCTCATTATTATTGCGAATCAGGTTTATCATGTGCTCAAAACAAAAGGTAAAAAACAGAATAACCGGAATTACCCATACAAACATTGAAGGAAAACCAAAAGTTGTTTTAAGTTGATCACGTAAAAAAAACAAACCAACAAATAAACATACCGTCATTATCAGCGGTATGAGGAAAGTACTGGTAAAAAAATCCCTGAATTCCTTTTTATCCATCTTAAAAAAATCTGTACTTACCGAATGAATGACTCCCATTGAAACAAAGGGTATCAAAAAAATAAAAGAAGTATTCAGCAAACTCAGCAACCCGTTTTCGGAAGGAGTAATATATACAGGATTGGTGTATAAAAAAAGCAACAGAAATGACGCACCTTTACCTATGAAGTTGGTAAAAGTATATATGCCTATTGATTGTACAACAGGGTTTTTACGCAGGTTAAAAATTTGAGTAATTTTTAGCATTAAAGCGGATATTCTGAAATGTCAAAACTGCCTGATACCTTTCACCAGGGTTACTTTTGAATTGTTATATTGTATAGTACCACCCCCAATATCCTTCATGC
>JAYUBR010000499.1:0-5861 GCA_043740775.1 Ferruginibacter sp.
TTGTACCATAAATAAAATCAAGCCATAACTTCCGGTAAAAATGATGATTAAAGAAATGACCGATATAAACAAAACAGGGTGAAAATAATAAATAGCTGTGCTGATTGGAATGGCAATTATAACAGCAGTAACTGCTGAAAGTTGTTGAGGGGTTAAATTTTTGGTTGAAAACATTTTTAAAAATTACCTGTTTGAATATTTAATAATTAAGGGCATCTCTAAAAACTCATTTTTTATTTAACCTCATCTTTAATTCCTCTCCAAAAGAGAGGAAAAGGAGAGTTTTTAGAGATGCCCTTAAACAGGTGTAAGTTAAACTGTTTTTGTAAAAGCTGATTACTGCTTTGCCTGGGAAGCAACACCATCATTTGTAAATTGCAAACAGAATCTATAATTCAAATTTATACCCCACTCCTTTTACGGTAGTGATACAATCCAGATCAAGTTTCTGGCGTATTTTGCGGATGTGAACATCAATGGTACGGTCGCCAACTATTACTTCAGTGCCCCACACCTGGTTCAGTATTTCGTTGCGTAAAAAAACTTTGCCCGGTTTGGATGCCAGCAGTGCCAGCAGTTCAAATTCTTTACGGGCGAGAATAATATCGTTGCCCTGGTAATTGATGATATATTTTTCCCGGTCTATTTTAAGATCACCCAATTGTAATAGATCATTGCCATCTTTATTCAATCTTCTGAAAAGTGCATTTACTTTACTGGTGAGCACTTTTGGGCTCACTGGTTTGGTAAGATAATCATCTGCACCGGTTTCCAGGCCACGTATTTCTGTTCCTTCGTCGCTTAATGCACTTAAAAAAATGATCAGGGTTTCCTTGAAGGCTGGTTGCATGCGGAGAATATTACAAACATCAATGCCATTTTTGCCGGGCATCATAATGTCAAGAATAATCAGGTCTGGCTGATATCTCCTGGCCTGCTCCAATGCCTCATCTCCATTTTTTGCAATAAATACTTCGTAGCCTTCTTTTTGCAGATTAAATTGTATGATCTCCAGGATGTCTGGTTCATCATCAGCAATTAATATTTTTTTAACAGTACTCATACCTTTTTTCGATGCACAAAAGTAGTCTATCAGTTGAATATTGCATCAAGCCCAAAGGATTCTGATATTATCAAATTGTTAACCACATGCAGTAACTTTGCAACAGCGCCACACAATAAATCAGCCTTTAAAAATAGTATAGCATTTTTAATTCATCTTTGCAGTTGAACGTCTTTATGAAGAAATATTTTCTACCTGTTATTTTCATGCTTTTTTTGGACGATGCCTTTGGTTTGGCAGATTCTGTTGTTGTTCCTATACAGCGGCAGCGCAATCACGACCGTATAAAAGAAGAACAGGTAAAATGCGATAAGGCAGATGGTAAACTGGATGGAATGATTAAGGTATCGGGCAACGAAGAAATTAATCTGCAGGTTACCGATGCATTGTTTAGAAAAATAAAATCGTTGCAGGATTATATAGAAACGAGCAGTAAGGTTGTTACCAACAATGAAAAAATACGGCAGTTAAATTATATACAGGAGGTAGTTGTAAATTTTAGAACAGAATGGAAATCAAGAAGACTCAATCCTGTTTTGGCACCTGTGCTGATAAGTAATTTTGAAAAGATTTTAAAGGCCAATATCGACAGCCAGAGTATGGCTCCCAGCATAGAAGAAGTGCCCTATGAAATAGGAAAAATCAATGCTGAAATATTTAAAAATAACAAAGGCTATAACGACAGTAAAAAAATTATTTTTCTGAAATTTTGTGCCTTAAATCCTGATAAAATTCTCGCCACCATCCGCCCGTTTATAAATGAACCTTTTGCTGATAGCCTGGTGGTATTGGCGAGTTTAAATAATCCAAAACAATTGTATGATTATGCTTCATCAGGGTATTCGCCCGAATCCAAACTGATACATAGAAATACAGATCCCCTTGTAAAGGCAATTGCAAAAATCAGCCATACAAGCAATGCATTATTTTACTTTCCTTTTTTAGATGATATATTAAAAGGCAAACAGTCCATCGACAGTATAAAAAAATTAGTAGGCGATGGAGAGCGGAGAGTAGATAGTGTGGGTTATTTTAAGTTACTGGTAAAAACAGAAATGAATTACCAGCAAAGACTGATTGCAAAAGATACACCCGTGGCCATGTTTGGTGTAAATGGTTTACGGGAAATGCTGCAGAAGAAGGCTATTGAAAATTTTATAATACCCATCAACGAATTGCATGAGCAAAATAATCTTGCCATCCGGATGAAGGCAATTGAACCATTATCTGCTCAGGATATTTATTATGTGATGGTTATGGGTGAGAATGATATTTACACTTCCAGTTACAAGCATAGTTTTACAAGGCTGCTGCAGAAAATGGGTACTACGCCAAGAGGAGATGAATTGATGATGAGTGTTAATATGGATTTTTTCAGAAAGTTTATAAAGATGGCTGCAAACTTTAATCAGTTGGATGTTTTTTTAAAAACAATGCCCCAGGATAAAGCTACGGTGCTGATGAAAGCCTTTGTTGCCAACCTTGATAAATCAAATAACCTGGAAGATGCCGTTGATGTAGCCGATAGTTACAGCAGTATAAAAGACACAGCGCTGTTGCAAACAATTTTAAAAAATGTTAGCAATAATGAGCAACGCAGCAGTAATGATAATAACACCAGGGGTAAAATAATTTACAATTTGTTGAAAACAATTTTTTTATCTTCTGACAGCAACAATGTGGATCTTACCAGCGAAATAGGTATTCCCTCTATTTACTCAATCGACAATAAGTACCTGGCCGATGATAGCGGACGCATTATACAACAGGTGTTTTTTTATGGAGATGAAGATGGCAAAACAAATTTTGCAGGGTTTATGAATTCTTTTGCTGCCAAAGACTGGAAGATAACCCAGCAAAGAGAATGGGTGGAAATAAAATCTTTAAAAGGAAAAAAAGTGTGGATATATGCCAATCTTCCTTTAAACAGTGATAAAAATCTGGATGATACAGCACAGGCTCATTTAACCAGGTATTTAAATAGAAAAGATATTGTTCCATCAGTTGTAATTCATCGGGGGCATAGTTATTGGTTACCAGGCACCATCAACAGAATGGCGGGTAGTGCAAAAATAATTTTACTAGGTTCCTGCGGTGGGTATAAAAACCTTAGTAAAATATTGACGATCTGTCCCGAAGCACATATTATTTCAACCAAAGAAATAGGTAAGGGGGATATTAACCGGCCAATTATTAATTATCTTAACCAGGCACTGGTGAGTGGCAATACAATTATATGGAAAGATATGTGGGCAGCATTAACCAAAGTTTTTTACGCAGATACCAATAAGGAAGTGCGGGAGAGCTGGGATGATTATGTGCCGCCATACAGAAACCTGGGAGCCATATTTATTAAAGCCTATAATAAAAAAACAGCACTGCAATAGATTAAGGAAAGCAAATTTTTTTATAAATAATATAGCACGCAATGGCAATAAAAGGGCTGTAGATAAATTATTAACTTTACAAAATGAGCGAACAGGCCAGAGTAAAAACCATTTTTAATTTTTCATTACTTCGCAGGGTATTTCAGTTTGCCGCTCCCTACAAAGGTAAATTTTACTGGTCACTTTTTTTAGCCATTTTTTTAGCTGTTATTTCTCCAATAAGGCCGTGGTTGATACAACTTACCATTAACAGGGGGTTGCAGGCAGGCACACATTTTTGGTTTTTAAAAGGTGCCGGCCCATTAATTATTGGCATCACTATTATTCAATTGTTACTATTATTAGTTGAAACAGTCTGCCGTTTTATTTTTACTTTTTTTACTGCATCGCTGGGGCAAAGTGTGGTGAAAGATATGCGGGTAACCACTTACAAAAAAGTAATTAACCTCAATCTTTCTCAATTTGATAAAACTCCTATCGGCACACTTACAACAAGAACCATTAATGATATTGAATCTATCAACGATATTTTTAGCGACGGGCTGATACCGATTATTGCCGACCTGTTATCTATTATTGCGGTGCTGGCATATATGTTTTTTATAAGCTGGAAATTAACGCTTGTTTGCCTTGCTCCTTTTCCGGCATTAATTGTTGCTACTTACTATTTTAAAGAAAGTGTAAACAAATCGTTCATCCGCGTTCGCAATGCAGTAGCGCAACTAAACGCTTTTGTGCAGGAGCATATTACCGGAATGGGAATTGTTCAAGCCTTCGCAGCAGAAGACAGGGAGTTTAAAAAATTTAATGCTATTAATAAGGAACACCGCAACGCCAATGTAAAATCAATTTTTGCATACTCTGTTTTTTTTCCGGTGGTAGAACTGGTATCTGCTTTATCTGTTGGGTTGCTGGTATGGTGGGCAGCCAAAGAATCATTGCATTTAGCTGATGCAGACAAACCCGGGATTGTCGGTGTCATTACATCTTTTATCTTATGTTTAAATTTATTGTTTCGTCCGCTAAGGGTTATTGCAGATAAATTTAACGTTCTGCAAATGGGTATGATTGCAAGTGAAAGGGTTTTTAAAATCCTGGATAATGCTGATGTAACAGATACTTCATCTGTAAAAGGTACAGAACACAAAAAGATAAATGGAAGCATTGAATTTGATAAAGTGTGGTTTGCCTACAATGACGAAAATTATATTCTTAAAAATATTTCGTTTCACATTAAGGCGGGCGAAACACTTGCCATTGTTGGCAATACCGGAAGCGGCAAAACATCCATCATTAGCCTGGTGAACCGTTTATACCATATTCAGAAAGGTGCAATAAAAATTGATGGAGTAAATATTGAATCGTATGATCTGTATTACCTGCGTAGCAGGATTGCCGTTGTTTTACAGGATGTATTTTTATTTAGCAGTTCTGTGTATGATAATGTTACCCTTCGTAATACTGAAATAAAAAAAGAACAGGTAATTGAAGCAGCCAAAATGATCGGGATACACGATTTTATTATGCAGCTTCCGGGAGGGTACGATTACAATGTTATGGAACGTGGCGCCACACTGTCTTTGGGCCAGCGGCAGTTGTTGTCTTTTGTAAGAGCCTTACTATACAATCCCGCAATACTGATTTTAGACGAAGCCACTTCTTCGGTAGATACCGAAAGCGAACAATTGATTCAACATGCCATTGATAAATTAATTGCCGGGCGAACTTCTATTGTAATTGCACACCGTTTATCTACTATCCGCAAAGCGAATAAAATTATGGTGCTGGATAAGGGTGTAATAATGGAAATAGGCTCTCATAACGAACTGATAGCAAAACGTGGATTTTATTATCAGTTGCATAAAATGCAGTTTGAAAAGAAAACTACGGGGTTATCTGTTTGATTTTACCCTACTATTTTAGTAAATTGCAGCATGGATCTAGTAGAAAAAAATAAAATATTGCTGGAAGATACTATTTTAAATGACCAGCTGCTGACTACGAAAAGGCAGAGACCGATCTGTTAAAAGATGCTTTAAATCGTTCCTATACCGAAAGATTTTTAATGACAACACGGTTATATAAAATCCAGCTTACACTAGCAAGGCAAAAATTACTCACAAGCCTTACAACTTTGGTAAATAGTTTTCTCCCATGGATATTTTCGATGAAGAAATAATAAAATTTTGGAAATCGCTAAAGGATAATAATGTTCGGTACATTATGGCGGGGGGTGCAACTAATATACACGGGTATCAGCGATATACCGGTGATATAGATATTTGGATTGAAGATTCACAAATAAACAGGGCTAATTTAACCCACATTGCAGCTAAAACAGCTATTTTCCCTCATTTTTGATTATTATTTGGGTTTTAAATTTTGAAACCCTTGTTCCATAAGGGTTTGGT
>JAYUBR010000500.1:0-1713 GCA_043740775.1 Ferruginibacter sp.
TTTTTTACCGCTAATTATTTTTATAATCAGCATTCCCTCAGAATTATCTTTTATTTTTAATGATGAAGTTGCTGATAATAGAAGATGAAATTTCGTTGAGGGATTCCATTCAACAATATATGGAAACCCAGGGCTACCTGTGCGAAACGGCAGGCGACTTTAAAGAGGCCATGGATAAGATTGATTTTTATGAGTATGATTGTGTACTGGTGGATATTGGTATCCCCATGGGAAATGGTTTGGATATTGTAAAAGAATTAAAAGGAATGAAATCGAAGGCGGGTATAATCATCATATCTGCAAGAGATGCGGTGGATGATAAAATAACCGGGCTTCAACTGGGCAGCGATGACTACCTGACAAAGCCTTTTCATTTATCGGAACTGAATGCCCGTGTTGCGGCCATCATCCGGCGCAGGCATTTTGAAGGAGATGAAAAAATATTGTTTAATGAAATTGAAATATACCCTGCTGCCAAATCTGTAAAGGTGAATGAAATTTCTGTTGAGCTAACTCAAAAAGAATTTGAGCTGCTTATTTATTTTATCAATAATAAAGGAAGGGTAATTACTAAATCCGCATTGGCACAACATATCTGGGGCGATCATTATGACCAGGTGGTGTCGTATGATTTTTTATATACCCATATTAAAAACCTACGAAAAAAACTGATTGAATCCGGCGCTGCCGATTACATTAAAACCATTTATGGTACAGGGTATAAATTTACAGACAACTAAAATATTTATTAGCTACTTACAATGAAACTGCTTACAAGAACTACCATTTATTATTTGCTTTTTAGTATACCGCTTTTAATGTTGAGTGGTTGGTTTTTGTATTACAACATTGAAAGATCGTTGCGGCACGAACTGGATGAGGAATTACAATACAGTAATGAACTATGGGTGACCCACCTGAACAGTTTGCCGGCAGATAAGGATATTTTGCAATTAAACAATCCCTTTATCCAGATAGAAAAAAGCGGTACTTTTTCCCGCAATACTTATTTTTCGGATACCTTATTGTATGAGGCTTCAGAGCAGGAAAAAGTACCTTATCGCAGCCTTACTGTTTTTATTGAGCATAACAGACAGTATTACAAACTATCTTTTCAACGTTCAGTAATAGAACAGCGGGATGTTTTTAAGAATTTAATTGTGTTGATGAGCATGGTTTTTGGCGGGCTGCTATTGCTTTTTCTACTAATCAATTTGTACATCAATAAAAGGTTATGGAAACCTTTTAACTCCTCTCTATCAAAAATTACTTCGCTTAACCTGCAACAATTGCAGCAGGTTCATTTTGATAAAGTTTCTATCAGTGAATTTAATGCATTGAATAGTTCCTTAAATGCCATGACGAACAAAATGCAGGGGGATTATCTTTCCATGAAAACCTTTACACAAAATGCAAGTCATGAAATACAAACACCATTGGCAATCATTCAATCGAAACTGGAATTGTTATTACAGGATAATGCGCTAACAGAACAACAATCAACAACTATCACCTCTGCCTTTGAAGCCACCCAACGGTTATCCAAACTAAACCAGGCATTGTTGCTGATTACAAAAATTGAAAACAATCAGTTTGCGGCAATGGAAACGATGAGTATGAAAGCCGTTGTTGAAAAATACCAGTCTTTTTTTGCAGAGTTACTGGATCAAAAGAAAATAGCAATTTTTATAACAGTAAAGGCTGATTGGCAAC
>JAYUBR010000501.1:0-5847 GCA_043740775.1 Ferruginibacter sp.
GTTTGGCGAAGGCCTGTATAAATTACTTCCATGCCTGCATCCCGCAAGGCTGTGGCAATTATTTTAGCCCCGCGGTCGTGGCCATCCAGGCCAACTTTGGCTACCAGCACTCGTATAGGTCTTGTCATAATGAATGGCTTTTTGCAATAAGTTATTCAAGTAAAGATAAGGTATGTGCTATCCTCTGGATGGTTGCTTCTTTACCTATTGTGCCAGCAATTTCAAATACACCTGGTCCAAATTTGCCACCTACCAGCATGATGCGCAAGGGTAACATTAAGTCGCCGGTTTTTAACTGGTTGGCTGCTGCAAGTTCTTTAAAACTTAGTTCCAGATCGGTTGCGTTCCAAAGCGTACTTAACTGCCAGGTTTTTATCAGCTCAATAAAAAACATGTTCTTCTTCTCATCCCATTTTGGTTGAATAGCCGTAGTATCAACAGAAGCTGGTGATTGAAAAAAGAAACTGCCCTGTGAAAAAAAATCGGGCAACAAAGTACAACGTTCCTTTACCAGTTCCATTACCTTTTTTAAATAATTATCATCAGGGATTATAATTCCGTTTGATTCAAAAATTGTTTTTACTCTTGCCGCATAATGATTTACATCCAGTTTTTTTATCCATTCGTGATTAAACCATTTTGCTTTTTCAAAATCAAATTTTGCACCGCCCTTGTGTACTTTTTCAATACTGAATTTTTCTATCAGTTCATCCATAGAAAAAATTTCCTGTTCTGTACCATCATTCCATCCCAGCACAGCCAGCAGGTTGATAAAGGCTTCCGGTAAAAAACCAATTTCTTTAAAACCTTTGGTTACTTCATGTGTAACCGGGTCGCTCCAATCCATTGCATACACCGGAAAACCCAGACGGTCTCCATCTCTTTTGCTAAGCTTTCCATTACCATCCGGTTTTAATATCAATGGAAGGTGCGCCCATTGCGGCATGTGGTTTAGTCCGAATAAATATTGCCATAATAAAATATGCACCGGAGCACTTGGCAACCATTCTTCTCCACGAAATGCATGCGTTATTTTCATTAAAAAATCATCTACCACTACAGCCAGATGATAGGTTGGCATTCCATCCGCTTTCAATAAAACTTTATCATCCACTACATTGGTATCAAAACTTATGTCGCCTCTGATCATATCGGTAAAGGGGATAAATTCATCGGGCTTTATTTTTATGCGGATAACATAGGGTGTACCAGCCTCCAGCAATTGTTGTGTTTCTTCCGGTAAAAGCCGCAAAGAATTATTCATATTCATTCGAACATGATGATCGTATTGTAAACTGCTGCTGCCTTTTGTTTTTAACAACTCCCGCATTTGTTCCAGTTCTGCAGGCGTATCAAAAGCATAATAGGCATGGCCATCTTTTATCAGTTGCTCTGCATATTGCCGGTACATTTCTTTTCTTTCGCTTTGGCGGTAAGGGGCATAAGGGCCACCCTGCAAAACACTTTCATCCGGCGTTAAACCACACCATTGCAGGCAGTCAAAAATATAGGTTTCAGCACCAGCGACAAACCTTTTCTGGTCGGTATCTTCTATCCGTACAATAAAATCGCCGCCATGTTTTTTAGCAAACAAATAATTAAATAATACGGTTCTCACGCCTCCTAAATGCAAACCACCGGTTGGGCTTGGGGCAAATCTTACTCTGACTTTTTTTAACATATTGCAAAGATATGAAGACGGTAAATAGTGCAGTTGTTCAATTTACAAAAGCTGTTTTAAATTGTACAACAGATTTTATTGTAATGCTCCTTATTGAAACAAATAAGCTAAACACGGTTTTTTTTATCGTCGGAATTTAGTTTTGTTCAGCCTTTAAAATTTTTCTGCAGATTATTAACGAGTCATTAAACTTCTGTACAAAATTTTCATCTATGAAATATCGTTCATTAAAAAACCAAAAAAAATTGATGCAATCAAAAATCCGTTTAATCGCCGTTGTTAGTTTAATAATGGCCATCTCTTTTGTAAGCTGCAAAAAATCAGATACAAGCACTACAACAGATTCAACAACAGAACTTACCGCACAAACAGATGATCAGTCGAATGTTTCTACCAGTTCCGATGCTGTTGAAAATGATGTCAATCTTGTATTGGAAAGTAATCCTTCCTTTAACGGAAGAATGGAAAACGCCCTTGGAGTGCTTTGCAGTGCTACTGCCGTAGTGGACTCTGCCAACGGTAATAAAAGAATTACTATTACCTACAATGGAGCTAATTGCCAGGGTAACCGCACATTTAACGGGGTAGTAATACTTTCTATGCCATTGGGAACATATTGGAAAAATGCCGGTGCCGTTTTAACCATCAGTACCCAAAATTTAAAAGTTATAAGGGTAAGTGATAACAAAAGCATTATAATCAATGGTATAAAAACAATCACCAACGTAACTGGTGGCCGTCTTAAAGATTTGTCATCAAAAAGTATTACCCATACAATTACCGGTACAGACTCTGTTACTTTTGATAATGGTAAGCAAAGAGTGTGGCAGGTAGCTAAACAACGGGTGTTTACCTACAATGCCGGCGCTGTAATTACAACTACCGGAACACATTCAGAAGGTGGCGTGAGTGGAATAGCTGAATGGGGAACCAACCGTTTTGGCAATGCTTTTGTAACTGCCATCAGCCAGCCACTGATAATACGGCAGGATTGCAATTTCAGACTGGTTAGTGGCGAAGTAATCCATAGTAAACTGGTAGCAGATGTAACTGTTACTTTTGGTTTGGATGGTACGGGTACACCCACAAACTGCCCGCTTACCGGAACCTATTATTATAAAGCAGTTTGGAAAGGAGTAAACAGCGTAACAAAAACAATCATTTTACCTTATTGATATAGCGGGTATTTCATAAAAAAGAGGTTATCTGAAAAGATAGCCTTTTTTCATGCTTAAAATGCCTCGTTCTAAAACAGGGTGCATTAATCATCAGTTAAAAAAAAGATTTCATACTATGTCGGTTGGTATAAGTTCTGTTTCAGAAAGAAAATACCTGCTATTGTATTGCCAGTATATATTGCAGGTTTAGCAGTAGCTTTGTACAACAGATGTTGAACAAATGCACCCGCTTAACTAACACCAGATACAGTTGAATTATGTTTTATTTTGTTAAAACGCCGGGTTGGTTAAAAAAAATTTATTCCTCCTGCACCTGGCAGATTAATACCAGCAAAAAAATTATCTACCTGAGTTTTGATGATGGCCCTCATCCACAGGCTACTCCGTTTGTATTGGAAGTTTTAAATAAATTCAATGCAAAGGCTACGTTTTTTTGCATCGGAAAAAATGTGGCAGCTCACCAGGAGATATATGAGAGAATATTAACCGAAGACCATGCGGTTGGCAACCATACGTTCAATCACTTAAATGGCTGGAAAACAACAACCGGCTTGTACATGGCAAATATTATAGCAGCGCAACAAATCATCAGCAGTAATATTTTTAGGCCGCCGTATGGAAAAATTAGTTTTAAACAATTGAAACAATTAACAACAAAACAACCGGTGCTAAAAGTAATTATGTGGACAGTTTTAAGTGGCGATTTCGATAAAAATATTTCCGGTATAAAATGCCTGAAAAACGTGATTGAAAATGCAGGCAATGGTTCCATTGTAGTGTTTCATGACAGCGAAAAAGCTTTTGAAAAATTGCAGTTTGTATTGCCGGAAGTACTGGCTCATTTTACAAATACCGGGTACCGGTTTGAAAAAATAATTGCCTTAGTATAAGGGTAATAATTTGATTATGTGGAAGGTTATACTTTAAAAAAATTGGGCCGGGGTAGAAACCCTGGCCCGTTTTTAATCCGTACCCTATGAAAACTGGATGAAAGGTACTAAGTAGTTTTTGAATTAGCAATAATAATTTAACATTATTTTTTTCGCTTTTATTTTTACAGAATTTTGAAAGTACTTTACCGGAATTGATACACCTGAATATAATTTTACCAGCTATGAAATTAACAGACACTCATTGCCATCTTTATTCGGAAGAGTTTAAAGAAGATATAGAAAATGTAATAGCAACTGCTGTGAAAGCCGGCGTTGAAAAATTTTATCTGCCTTCTATTGATAGCGGCAGTATGGAGCGTATGTTCAATCTGGAAGAAAAATATCCCGGCCAATGTATTGCGATGATGGGACTTCACCCATGCTATGTAAAAGAAAATTATAAAGATGAACTGGAACTTGTGCAACAATGGCTTGGCAAAAGAAAGTTTGCTGCGGTAGGTGAAATAGGCCTGGATTTTTACTGGGATAAATCCTTTGTAAAAGAACAGTACGAGGTGTTTAGAACCCAGATGGAATGGGCCATTGAAAATAATTTACCTATTGTAATACATACAAGAAACGCTATGCAGGAAACCATTAACCTGGTAAAAGAATATGTGCCAAAAGGAATACGGGGTATTTTTCATTGCTTCAGCGGAAGTTATGAAAGTGCAAAGGAAATAATCAAAGCTGGCTTTTACCTGGGCATTGGCGGGGTGCTTACTTACAAAAATGCGGGGCTGGCAGAGAGTTTAACAAATATAGATTTACAGCACCTTGTGCTGGAAACGGATGCGCCTTATTTAACACCGGTTCCGTTTAGGGGTAAAAGAAATGAAAGCAGCTATTTAAAGTATGTGGTTGCAAAACTTGCAGAAGTGAAAAATTGTTCTGAAGAAGAAGTTGCGGCAATTACAACAGCCAATGCTGAAAAAATATTCGCCTTATAAACAGGGATGCTGTATTTTTGCCCTCCCTAAAAAAAGGAGAGTTGTCCGAGTGGTTGAAGGAGCACGCCTGGAAAGTGTGTATATGGGAAACTGTATCAAGAGTTCGAATCTCTTACTCTCCGCAAATTAAAGGCTATGGCAAATAGCGAATAAAATTTTATGTTTCTTTCCTTCATTGTATGAGGGACTTTTTCTTTTATACAGAATACAGGCACCTATAAGTTGGTGGATGAGCAGCCTTTTAAAAGAAATAATTTTTACCGCATCCGCAGCAAGGACGAAAGTGGAAAAATTACCTACAGCAGTATTGCAGTGGTAATGCTAAATGCCAAAAAAGGTATACAGGTAACACCAACCGTAATCACCAGCCAGCGCTTTACCTTATCATTGAACGGCCAGGCCGCAGGAAACTATAGCCTGTTGCTAACCAATTTATCCGGTCACCAGGTATATCAAAAAACCATCAGTAATACAGGTGGCAACAATGCACAGGTGATAGAGTTACAAAAGGTTGCAGCAGCAACAGGTATTTATAATTTATCTGTTACTGGTGCTGATGGAACGAAACAAAACTTCAGGTTGTTGATAAAAAATTAAAAGAGAAAAATAGCCATAACAACAAGGGTTTTGCATTGCGCCAAGCCTTTTGTTTTGTTTACAACTTTCATTTAATACAATCGAGTTTGAAAATGAAATTAAACTGATCTCCCAAATCAGCATAAAGTTTTCGTATATTATAATTTTCACTGCGAACAATATCTTCCACTTAAAAAGCTTGAAAATTTAACTATGTTATATTTGAAATGTTGAAATATAAAAAACACTTTTTGAGGGATGATTAATTAGGATCTTCCTGAAATTGCAAGGGTTCGGAGAATTGAATATTTGAACACCAAACTGCCATGGAAATATGGTTATTAAAATCTCAGAGGCTTCACTGAGCTAATTTTTGAGTGTTTCTATATTTTTAGATAAAATGACTTATTTTTCTAATGCCTCAAATTGAACACTCTTTTTATTTTTAATGCATTTCCTTGCCGGGGAATCTCCTGAAGTTCGCTCCTGTAAAGCATCTTATATTTAAATGAAGAGCCTAATAAATTATT
>JAYUBR010000502.1:0-1708 GCA_043740775.1 Ferruginibacter sp.
TTTAAATATTACAACAGCAAAACGGTAGCCACCATCACCGAGGAAGAAATTAAGCAATATATCGTGTTTATAAAAACGGTGCATAAAGCAGGGCGTGCCAAGTGCCGCAGTGTAGCCAGTGCCTGTGCTTTTTTTTATAAGCAGGTAATAAAAATGCCCTATGTTTTACCCAGTGCATTGTATCGGCAAAAGCAGTTTATACTGCCCAATATCATGAGTCAGCAAGAGGTAAGGCAACTGTTTGCTGCGCCGCTTACTTTAAAGGAATACTGTGTAACCGGTTTGCTGTATGGGAGCGGCCTGCGCATCAGCGAAGTAGCCGCTTTGTGCATATCCGATATTGAGAGTGCCTCTAAACGGATAAAAGTAGTACAGGGTAAGGGAGCCAAAGACCGGTACACTTTACCAGCCGGTAATTTACTGGATAAATTACGGCAGTATTACGTAGCTGCAAAAAGACCCCGGCAGTTTTTATTTACCAGCCCCCAAACCGGCAAAGCATTCCATCCCCGCAGCATGCAACTGGTAGTAACGGGTGCCATGAAAAAAGTAATGAAATAAGGCAATTGTTACAACAGAAAATATTTGGTCATAGATGTGTTGAAAATTTTAATCCCTGCAGCCGTGCAGTATTTAACCGGTTGCGCATTTGCCATACCGCAGGCATTGGCGTACATCATTTAAAATGCAATGCAGGCAGTTGTGGTAATAATCATTACCAATACCATAGCTGTGGCGACCGGCATTGCCCCAACTGCGGCGGATTAAAAAAAGAACAATGGCTGCAGGACAGGATGAGCGAACTATTACCTACCACTTATTACCACCTGGTATTTACGTTACCGCAAGAACTGCGCAGTTTGGTAATGGGTAACAGAACTGTGCTGTTTAATTTGTTGTTTGATGCCAGTCATCACAGCATCAATAAGCTAAGTGCCGATAAGAAATGGCTGGGAGCCAAACCAGGCATTGTAAGCATCCTGCATACCAACGGCCAGGATTTAAGTTTTCATCCGCACATACACTGCATTGTAAGTGGTGGCGGCATTCTCCCCTCTCCAGATGGAGAGGGGCAGGGGGTGAGGTGGGTAAAAGAAAAAAGAGCCATTGGTAATTACCTGTTTCCAAAGCCTGTAATTGAAAAGGAATACAGATTGTATTTTCTACAAAAATTACAAACCTTGCTGTATCAGCAAAAGTTAACAACAGCCGATGCAAGCGCCTTAAAAAATACTATTGAAAGGCTGTCAACAATCCGGTGGAACGTACATGCCAATGCGCCCTTTGGCGGTCCTGCACAAATACTGGAATATTTAGGCAGGTACACGCACAAAACAGCCATAACCGCCCATCGCATTAAAGAGATAACCGGCACAACGATAACGTTTACGTACAAGGACTATGCAGATGAAAAAAAGCAAAAGCAAATGACCTTAAGCCATGAAGAATTTGCAAGAAGATTTGAGCAGCATGTACTACCAAAGCGGTTTGTAAAAATACGGCATGGAGGGTACCTGGCACACAATGGAAAAAACAAGCGGATAGTTGCCATACACCAGCAATTGAATCTGCCCAAACCAATGCCTGAAGTAACCATACCGTTTAGTTTGCAAATGCTGCAGCGCACGGGGGTAGATTACACCTGCTGTCCAAAATGCAAAACGGGTAAAATGGAAATAGTGGCCAGTTACCTCAACCACAACGGCAC
>JAYUBR010000503.1:0-1706 GCA_043740775.1 Ferruginibacter sp.
TTTTTAACAAAGCGAAAAAATAAATCTGTTTTTAATCCGTACATTCCCTTTAATCCGTGTTTCTATTTATGTTGCATAGCAACATAATATTTAATGCAGACAAAAATTCTGACAGAACTTTTCTTCTATTTTAACTGTGTGGTATCCACCCTTGAAGGTGTATCTTTTCCACTGATAATAGTGGCAGAACTTAATGCGATGGCATTTATAATGGCTGCCATATTCTTAATATCCAATGTGCCGATTTCATCCGATGCTTTATGATAATTAGGCTCGTTATCCATTTTGGATGTAGAAATGGTATGCGCCGGAACACCCAGCCTGGCAAGCGTTGCATTATCCGACCTGTAAAATAATTGTTGCTCTGTATAAGGATCAGGATAAAATGAAAACGAAGTTCCTTTTAAATTGCGCTGTAATATTACGCCCATATCCGATTTTTCAAAACCTGTTATGTATGCTGAGTTGGCGCCCCATTTTGATTCTGTTCCAATCATCTCAATATTAAACATGGCCATTACTTTTTCGGGAGGTAATTGTTTGGAAAAATATTGTGAGCCAAAGCCTCCCAGTTCTTCTGCTACAAAAGTGGCAAAGATTAAAGTGCGTTCGTTATTATTGAGGTTTTTAAAATATTTTGCCAGCATTATAACTGCTGTGGTGCCTGCAGCATCGTCATTGGCGCCATTGTAAATGGAATCTGTATTGTCGTGCGGAACACCTTCAGCAGGCGAACTAACACCGAGGTGATCATAGTGTGCTGAAAAAACAACATACTCATCGGGTTTGGTTTTTCCTGGTAAAACGCCTACTACATTATTCAGCGGCTTTTTTGTTACCGTATTGGTACCATCAACCCTAAATGTTGTGGCAGCCATCGTTCCAAAAACAAATACAACAGTATTATCACCGGGGTTTGCAGAAATTTTATCCATCTGCCGGATGCTTTTTAAACGGTTTTCAAAACTGCTGTCTACCAGCACCAGCAGATTTTTCCTGCTCTGGTAATATTCATAAAACTTCGGCCCGAATTTATCGCCGGCATTTATTTTTACCACTTCCACATCGCTTTTTTCTGTTAAAGAAATGGTGGGTTCGTAAGAAAACATAACTACCAAAGAATCAGGAATTGATTTTCCATCAATAGAAATTTTTACAGCGCCGGTAATTGATTGAGACATAAAAAATTCCTGCCGGTAATTTGCTGCACCGTTAAAAGTTTGCAGACCGGATTTTTTAAACCGGGTTTCGATAAAAGCTGCAGCTTTATCAATGCCTGGGGTAAAAGTACGTCTACCCTGCATATCATCAGCAGACAACACCTTTTCAATTTTCTTAACCTGTTTGGCCGTAATAATTTTACCGGCAGATTGCGCATTGGCAATGTACACAAGGCCTGAAAAAACTACGCATACAAAAATTTTTTTCATGTTGATTTTTTAAAAGAAACTATTTAGTTAACAATATTGATCCGGCGGCAGCAGGGCTGATAAGTCTCTGCCTCCAATGTAAATGAGTATTGAGATTGGTGAACTACCAAATCTTTCACACAGAAAAGGCAAGATAATTTTTTTTCAAAAGCCATGTCTGTTTCTATAAAATTACAGCAGGAGAAATATTTAAATAATAAAAGTATTTAAATACTTTTATTAAAATTATTGATCTATCTTTGTGGAGTAAAAAATAAAAATTATGCAAACACTAAC
>JAYUBR010000504.1:0-1706 GCA_043740775.1 Ferruginibacter sp.
TGCAGACCATTTTGCAAAACTTAATTTGTCTGTATTTATTTCAAGTATTGCATTCCCAAGATCAGCCTGTACAATGGCGCTCCAACCTTCGCAAAAAGAGGGATACCTGATGGTAGTCCGGATGAATGTTTCCACCTCATTCAATTTGTACAGTTGTATATAACTTAACGAATCCCTGTTTGGATAAACAGCCAGTTTGCCAATGCCATCTATATGTACAGATGAACAGTTTTTAAATAACTCCGGGTAAGTTGTATGCTGAATGACATTATTCAATTTGTATTCTGCGCCGGCTTTGCCCGCCAATACTACATTTCGTGGGTTCCAGCTAATTTTATAATGCCAGGGATTGTCATCACTTTCGGGCGCAACCAAGCCACCACAATGACTTTTAAAAGATGTTACTGTACCTCCCTTTTTTTTTATCGCATCAATAATCTTCATGGCGCTCATGTGGTCAATTCCTGGGTCCAGACCAGCTTCGCACAAAAACAATAATTTTCTTTGCGCTATTTCCTCTCTCAGGCTTTTAATATTTGTATCCAGGTAAGACGCGGTGAGCAGGTGTTTTCTATATTCTACGCAATCTTTGGCAACTAAAAAATGCAGGGCAGGGGGCATCATCGAAATAACCACGTGTGCCTTTTGAATTATTTTTTCCCTTTTCCGGTCGTTGGTAATATCCAATTGCACCACTTCAGCAAAACGGGAATTGTTTGTTTTTAAAAGTATCTGTTCCTTATTGGCATCGGCAATAATAAATTTCCATTTATTTTCGACAGCTTCTTTCAGCAAATAGTCAATTAAAACGGTGGCAGATTTTCCGGCACCCAGTAGCAGAATTGTTTTCAAAACAAATATTTTTTGCAAGGTAAACGATTTGAAACAGGAGAAATAATTAAAGGTCCATTGACTAACTAACTATTAAGCCGAGCTGTTTTTCTTTTGTTTAAAAAGAAAAACAGCTATATTTTGGCAGGTTGAATGTAAGAGGTGGATCACTGAAACTTATATAATATGATTGTCCACACAATAGTAAAAAATGTTGAAAAGAATGTAACAAAAGCCCTGACTTGAACGAGGCAAAATGGCTTAAAATCAGTACATTCGCAGCCTATAAAAATATATGGAAAACAACGACAATTCAGGCGGAAATGACCTGCCAATAAATGATGGAGGCGCCGCCAGCAACAGGGGTAGAATTATACCTGTGAACATTGAGGAGCAAATGAAAACCAACTACATTGATTACTCTATGAGTGTTATTGTAGGACGTGCATTGCCTGATGTAAGGGATGGTTTAAAACCAGTTCACCGCCGCGTTTTATTTGGCATGAGCGAATTGGGAAATACCAGTAACAAACCTTATAAAAAAAGTGCCCGTATTGTGGGTGAAGTAATGGGTAAATTTCATCCGCACGGGGATGCTTCTATTTACGATACCATGGTTCGTATGGCGCAAGACTGGAGCCTGCGATATACTTTGATTGACGGACAGGGAAATTTTGGCAGCCAGGATGGAGACCCTCCGGCAGCCATGCGTTATACGGAGGTTAGGTTTGAAAAGTTTGCCGAAGCAATGCTGGAAGATATTGAAAAAGAAACGGTAGATTATCAATTAAACTTTGATGATAGTTTAAAAGAACCAACGGTATTGCCTACCCGCATTCCGCATTTATTGGTAAATGGTGCCAGCGGTATTGCTG
>JAYUBR010000505.1:0-1705 GCA_043740775.1 Ferruginibacter sp.
TAAAAAAAGGACTCATCATAAATATTCCCGGAGTGTTGGGCAAAGTGCCGATGGCTGGAGCTGCGGCCTATAGTGCCAGTAAATATGGACTGGTAGGTATGATGCAAAGTATCCGTGAAGAAGTAAAAAGAACAGACATCCGCATTACAAATTTATTTTTGGGCGGCGTCGATTCTCCTTTTTGGGATACGATTGATTTAAAAGTACAGCGGGAAAAAATGGTCCAATCACAGGATGCAGCAAAGGCCATCTGGTTTTTATGCCAGCAACCATCCAGTGGCGTGGTAAGCGAAATGGTGTTACAACCATTCAATCACCAGGCAATTTAAACTCAACAAAATTGTATGGAAAGTATATATACCAAAGGAAAATGACCAACTTTGGATAGCTTATATTTGATAAATATTTTCCATTTTTATGAATAATAATCACTCTATTTCTTTCGACAATACGGAGTATGCGTTTGCCTATAAAACAACCAACGAATTAAAAAATGCCCATTTTCTTTTCAGTGCCATGGGCATGCCCTGGCTTGTAAATATCGGTTTAAAATTTACTCCTCTTGCCATTAAATGGAAACTCCCTTTTACAACACCAGTTATTCGAAATACCATTTTTAAACAATTTGTAGGCGGCGAAACGCTGGCTGAAACTTCTGCTGTTGCAAAAAAACTCGGCGGGTATAATGTGCAGGTAATTTTGGATTATGGAGTGGAAGGTGGTGATGATGGTGAGCACGGATTTGATCATTCCACTGAAGAATTTATACGTGTAATTGAGTACGCAGCAACGCAGGCCAATATACCGTTTATAAGTGTGAAGGTAACAGGCTTATCACGGTTTGCCTTGCTTGAAAAAATTGATGGATTAATGGCCAAAATTCCAGGCACATTGATGAAAAGATATTTATCTGTGATAGAAAATTTGCCCGCTGATGAGAAAGAGGAGTGGCATAGAGTCAGGGTTCGGGTGATGCGGCTATGTGAAGTGGCTGCAGCCAAAAAAATTGGTGTGCTGATAGATGCTGAAGAAACCTGGATACAGGATCCGGTAGATGCATTAACCATCCTGATGATGGATACGTTTAATAAGCAGCGGGTCGTGGTGTACAATACGCTCCAGTTGTACCGCCACGACCGCTTTAAATTTTTACAAGACAGTTATGAAGCAGCGGCAGAAAGAAATTTTGTGTTGGGAGCCAAGCTGGTGAGGGGTGCATATATGGAAAGAGAAAGGTTGCGTGCAACTGAAATGAATTATCCATCATTCATACAACCCGATAAACAAAGTACCGACCGGGATTACGAAGCTTCGGTACAATTTTGCATTGAACATCTGGATATTATTGCTGTCATCATCGCATCACACAATGAACAAAGTAACTTAACCGCCACCCAAATATTGCAGCAAAAAAATATCCCATTCAACCATCCCCATGTTCATTTTTCCCAGTTGTTTGGCATGAGTGACAACATTACTTTTAACCTGGCAAAAGCGGGTTGCTCTGTCAGCAAATATTTACCCTTTGGTCCTATCAAAGATGTAATTCCATACCTATTGAGAAGGGCAGAAGAAAACTCCTCTGTGGGGGGGCAAACGGGCAGGGAGTTGGGTTTGATAAAGAAAGAACTGACGAGGAGAAAAACGGGATAGCGGCATTCAATTAAAAGTCTATAAAGCAAATACAAACATTTCACTTTCAGCC
>JAYUBR010000506.1:0-1703 GCA_043740775.1 Ferruginibacter sp.
AAAAAGAGAAGCCCGGTTAATTTCATTGGGCACTAATGAGTATGTGCCGGTGGATGAACTTTTACAATCCGACAAAAAATCGGCTGTTCTTCAAAAAGCAATTGATTCATTGCCACCACAACGTAAACGGGTATTCCGGCTTTGCAAACTGGAAGGCAAGAGTTATAAAGAAGTAAGCGAACTGCTGGGCATTTCCGTTTCTACCATCAGCGACCATATTGTAAAAGCAACAAAGTCCATCCGTGACTATTTTGAAAATAACGAGCAGGCATTATTCAGCTTATTAATTGTAGCTTTTGGGGCATCATCTTAGGTAAAATTTCCTTTCTATTAAATAAAAGTAAAAAAATTGTTATTACTGAGCAGAGGATTCCTTCTGCCCGAACGTATTAGCTATACCATCCCCCTGAAAATAATAAAAAGATATGCAGAATTTATTTAGAAAATACCTTGATAACCAGTGTTCGCCGCAAGAAGTGCAGGAATTATTACAGCATTTTAATGCTGAAAATAATGAGATGTTACTGAGGAGCCTTATTGCTGACCAACTGGACGTAGTTAGTGAAAATGAAGACCAGTGGAAAACCGCTACAGAGCAGGTTTATGCGTCTATAAAAAAGCAGATAGGTGATGAAAAGACAAAAGTGATTCCTTTTTTCAGGAAAACATGGTTTCGTGTAGCGGCAGCAGCAGTTTTGTTAGTGGGTGCTTTTGCTATTTATAAACCCGGTAAAAAGAATAATGAGGGCCAGGCCGAAATTGTAAAAATAAACACTGTAAAACAAGATATAGCACCCGGCGGAAATAAAGCAGTACTTACATTAGCCGATGGATCGCAAATAGTATTAGATACTGCAGCAAATGGTAATCTTGCAAGCCAGGGAAATACAAAACTGATAAAATTAGATGGACAACTTGCTTATAATACTTCCGGCAGCACTACAGAAGTTCTTTATAATACGATTACCACACCGAAGGGCGGACAATATCAATTGGTACTCGCAGATGGTTCTAAAGTTTGGCTGAATGCGGCTTCATCACTTCGTTTTCCGGCCACTTTTACTGGTAGTGAAAGAAAAGTAGAACTAACCGGCGAAGGATATTTTGAAGTAGCAAAAAATGCAGCCATGCCATTTAAGGTAGATGTAGCTGGTAAAGGCGAAGTAGAAGTGCTGGGTACTCATTTTAATATTAATGCTTATGAAGATGAAGCAACCATTAATACCACTCTGCTTGAAGGAAAAATAAAACTAACAGCAACTGACTCACGACTCCCGGCTCATGACTCCTGGCTGCTCTCTCCGGGTCAGCAGGCGCAATTAAGTGCAAATGGTGGAATCAGTTTAAACAGGAATCCGGATACAGAAGAAGTGATGGCCTGGAAAAATGGAAAATTCCATTTTGGAGAAGCTGCAGATATACAAACCATTATGCGGCAGATAGCCAGGTGGTATGATGTACAGGTAGAATATAAGGGGAAAGTAACAGAACATATAGGCGGTACCATTTCAAGAAATGTAAATGTGTCAAAAGTGCTGGAAATGCTGGAGATGACGGGTACAGTAAATTTCTGGGTGAATGGTAAAAAAGTAACTGTAATGCCACAGGTAAAATAAGAGAACAAGGGTTGACTAAAACAAAAACCGGAAGTGGTTGCAACACTTCCGGCGGTAAATTCAGGTTAACCTTCCCAATAATTATCA
>JAYUBR010000507.1:0-5821 GCA_043740775.1 Ferruginibacter sp.
CCGGCAGGCGAAGCTTTAATAAGTAATGTGTACCTTAACCATCCTGATGATGAATAAAACAAAAATAACGCTTTCTGCCAAGGAACTTGAATTGGTTTGCAACACCGAATGGATTTTAACTAAACATAACATTATTAAAAAAGTAATGGAACTTTTTAGCGAGGCGCTGGCAGGGATGCAGCAGCAAACAATGCAGCAAAAAATGAATTTGCCTGCAGCAATATTTTTAAAAGATCCAAAAGTTTCAAAAGGTGAAAATTATAAAAGCCTTCCTTATGTAATGCTGGATTATCCACGTTATTTTGACAAGGAAAATACACTGGCAATACGTACCTTTTTTTGGTGGGGTAATTTTTTCAGCATTAACCTTCAATTGGCCGGAAAATATAAAACACAGGCTGTGCCTGCCTTACAGGCAAATTTTTTAATGCTTCAACAAAATAATTATTGGGTATGTATCAATAATAAACCGTGGGAACATTCTTTTGAGGAAGATAATTTTTTACCCATTCAGCAACTTACCCTGGATCAATTTACCACTATACTTAGCAGGGAATCGTTTATAAAAATCAGCAAAAAAAAATCATTACAGCATTGGGATACTGCATTACTTTTCATTGAGCAATCTTTTGTAGAAATGTTGAAGTTGCTGGAAAATTAATTACCCAAACGGTGAAAAAGATCTTTCACCTGGTATTCCCATAACTGGCTCTGGTCTTTAAGATCTTTCTTTTCTGCAAAGTCTTTAATAATCAAAATTGTTTGATTGGTAACTTCTGATTTTTCAATGCTGAATTCAAAATACTCACTCTTGGGCATGTGTAACCAATGAAAACGGATATATTTATTTTCTTCGCCTTCTATCAATTCAGCTTGTTCATCTACAGCCCCATTCCACGAAAAACTAAATATGCCATCCCGCTCATCTACCTTATCAGCAAACCATTCCTGCAATCCGGCAGGCGTACTTAAAAATTCATACAAAATACCGGGAGAGCATCTAACCGGGTATTCTAATGTATATAATGCTTTCTTACTCATCCAATTTTTTTAAATCTGCTTTGTATAAGTGCAATAATAACAAAATAAATGAGGTAATGAGATAATTTCTCAACTATTTTTTGTTACACAATTGTAAGTGCTGCTTTAAACGGTGAAATTCATTCACAAAAAAAAAGTGTTTTTCACAAATTCTTTTTGGTAACATATTATAAATGCTATAAATTACGTTAAACAATATGTGTTTTTTTTAAACGTTCCGTATTTTAACTTTTAACCAAATAAAACAACCTGTATTATGAGCATGCGTCAACTCAAAATCACGAAATCGATTACGAATCGTGAAAGCCAGAGTTTAGAAAAATATTTGCAGGAAATAGGAAAGGTAGAATTAATAAGCCCCGAAGAAGAAGTGAAACTGGCTATTAGAATAAAGCAAGGAGACCATGCCGCACTTGAAAAATTAACCAAAGCCAATCTGCGTTTTGTGGTATCTGTTGCTAAGCAATATCAAAACCAGGGTCTTACTTTACCAGATGTAATCAATGAAGGTAATCTTGGGTTAATCAAAGCTGCTCAACGTTTTGATGAAACCCGTGGATTTAAATTTATATCTTATGCGGTATGGTGGATAAGGCAAAGTATTTTACAGGCCCTTGCAGAGCAATCAAGAATTGTACGCCTGCCTTTAAATAAAGTTGGGCTCACCAACCGTATCAGCAAGGCATTTTCACAGTTAGAACAGGAATATGAAAGAGAACCAACCGCTGAAGAACTGGCACTGTTGCTGGATTTGGAAACAGAAGAAGTAGCTGCTTCACTGAATGCTTCGGTAAGGCACGTAAGTATGGATCAGCCCTTTGGAGATGGAGATGAAAGCTCTTTAATGGATGTACTGGAAAATCCAAATGCAGAAAGCACTGATATGCACATGGCCTTTAGAGTTTCGCTGGCTACAGAAATAGACCGGTCTTTAAGTACCTTAACCGAAAGGCAAAAAGATGTGATCCGTTTTTTCTTTGGTATCGGGGTAGATCATGCATTAAGCCTGGAAGATATAGGCGAACGGTTTCATCTAACCAGGGAAAGAGTAAGGCAGATAAAAGATAAAGCCATCACCAAATTGCAGGTAACATCCCGTTGCAACCTGTTGCGTGGTTACCTGGGAGCATAAAATTTTCATACATTTGCATATCATTAGTGAACTTTTTGGTTCACTTTTTTTATATCCAAACGTTTAATAAATAAATACAAAAGATGTTTAATTCTCTTAGCGAAAAGTTAGAAAGTGCTCTTAAAAATATTAAAGGCCAGGGAAGAATTACAGAACTTAATATCGCCAATACGGTAAAAGAAATACGCAGGGCATTGGTAGATGCGGATGTGAATTACAAAATTGCCAAAGAATTTACAGACAGCATTAAGGAAAAAGCGCTGGGTGAAAAAGTGTTAACTGCTGTAAGTCCGGGCCAGTTAATGGTAAAGATTGTACAGGATCAGTTAACCGAGCTGATGGGCGGAACAGAAAGCGAATTCAACATCAGTGGTAACCCCGCTATTATTTTAATTGCAGGATTGCAAGGAAGTGGTAAAACAACTTTCAGCGGTAAATTAGCCAACTATTTAAAAACCAAAAAAGGTAAATCGCCCTTATTGGTAGCAGCAGATATTTACAGGCCTGCGGCCATTGACCAACTGGAAGTATTGGGCGGGCAAATTGGTGTGGATGTATTTAGTGAAAGAGAAAATAAAGATGCCGTTAGTATTGTACAAAATGCCATCAAAGAAGCCAGGGCAAAAAATAAAAATGTAATCATCATTGATACAGCCGGGCGTTTAGCTGTTGACAAAGTGATGATGAACGAGGTGGCCAATATTAAGGCAGCGGTTAACCCCCAGGAAATTTTATTTGTGGTAGATAGTATGACTGGCCAGGATGCTGTAAACACAGCGGCAGCTTTTAATGAACGCCTTGATTTTAGCGGTGTGGTTTTAACCAAGTTAGATGGCGATACAAGAGGTGGTGCTGCATTGTCTATCAAGTATACTGTAAACAAGCCGATTAAGTTTGCAAGCAATGGCGAAAAGATGGATGCACTGGATGTGTTTTATCCTGAAAGGATGGCACAGCGTATTTTGGGCATGGGTGATATTGTAAGCCTTGTTGAAAAAGCCCAGGAACAATTTGATGCTGTTGAAGCTGCAAAGCTTGAGAAAAAGATCCGAAAAAACCAGTTTGATTTTGAAGATTTTAAAACCCAGTTGCAGCAGATAAAAAAGATGGGTAATCTGAAAGACCTGATGGGTATGATACCCGGCGTAGGCAAACAAATAAAAGATGTGGATATTAATGATGATGCTTTTAAAGGCATTGAAGCAATGATTAATTCCATGACCTTGCAGGAACGCCGCAACCCCGATATTATTAATCCTAACCGCAAATTGCGCATTGCCAAAGGCAGTGGAAAAGACATTGCAGAACTGAACCAGTTTTTAAAACAGTTTGAGCAAATGAAGGGCATGATGAAGATGATGAATAAAATGCCAATGGGCAAAATGCCGGGCATGGGAAAAAGGTAAAGCTATTGTGTACAATATTTTAATGCCGGTTTGTTACAACGAGCTGGCTTTTTTTATGTGCATTTGCATTGTATTTTCTTCCTGAAATTATAGTAGTATCTTTTCAACTGTTATCATTGGCAGCATGTAAATATTTTAGCTGCAAAACATTTCATCTCTTTTAAAATTGGATTTATAGTAAAGTTTATTTTCGGTAAAAAACTAAAAAATAAAACCTTTAAAAAGAGTATCATTTTTTTATTAATTTTTGTTCATCTGAAAATTATGGCGCAAACAATCATGCAGGGGGAATACTATTTCAGGAAATAGGAAATGGTTGCTGGTTTTAATTTTTCACCTGATGGAACATTTCAGTTTTTTTGTTCTTACGGTGCGGCAGACCGAAGTGCCACCGGTACCTTTTCAGTAAAGGGTGATACGTTGCAAATACAGGGCAATAAATTGCCGGGTAAGGATTTCAAAATAAAGAAACAATTCAAACTAGGATCGGGTTATAACATTCAATTTGAAGATCCCAATAAGTACCTGCTAAAAGTTATTCTATGTATATTTTTTGTTTATGGTAAACAACAGGAGGCCTGGTCTGATGAAAACGGTAAAGTTGAGGTGGCGTTTGCACATTGTGATTCTATATGTGTACAGCATCCTTTTTATCCTGATATAATGACCTTTATAAAAGACAGTAAAAGCGACAATAACAACTTTGTTCTAACACTCAATCTATCGCTTGAGCAGGTTAGTTTTAAAGGTATCATTTTTAAAATAGCAAACGATAAAGTAATTACCTGCTTGCCAAATTACTTTATGCCGTTGGAAAATATTGAATTTGTAAAACAACAATAAATTGATACCATCATGAGCAAATCCGATCAATTGATAAATATCTCCGTGATGCTATCTGTTTTAATTTTTGTAAGTGCATGGATAGTTGGTTTAGCAACGCATAAGCTTCCTGTGTTAACAACTGTTTTAAATCTGGTAGTTGGATTATCTATATTTATTTACTGGTTGAAAAAGCAAATCAGGATAAACCAGCATATCATTGAAGCAAGGGAAGTAGTTGTTTTAGGTTGCGAATTAATTGTCATTGCCTATGTTGTTATATTATTGTATTTAGACAGTGGAATGGGTGGCTAAAAATGATTCAGTACATTTTTTTGGTATTCATTTATTTGCGCTGGTATTGTTTCTGATTTTTATGTTTACCTTTAAAATGAATAAACTTATGTAATTGTTGTACTCAGTTACATAAGTAAAAACGGCAGAATAAGTTTAATTTTTTTTATAATCAACCTGGTAACAGAGAAATTGTTAGCCATTTGTACAATAAAATCCCACTCTTGTAGTTAATGATAAAGATATTTATCCAAAAGTTTTAATCATATCAATCAGTAATTATTTGAGTTAGAGAGCATATAGTTTTTGTTCAGATAAAAATGATTGCATTATTAATCCCCCGGTGATATTTAATCCATATCCAAATCAGGAATAGTTTGTTTATTATTCCATTTTTCACTTTTAAAGTGATCCTATGAAAAAAATTTTATCTTTTTTGTGTTTACTTTCTTTTGTACACCTGGCTAAAGCTCAAATTACCACTTCTGTTTTAAAAGCTAACTTTGGAATAGAAGGGGATCTTCGGTCCAACTATTTTGATTTAGCTCCATCGCCCGGAGAAGATGATTGGTTTTACAATGGTGATGCCGGTGGAGGTAAATTTGTAATTGATACAACCGGTGCTGCTGCTATTGTAGCAGGTTATACTACCGATCCTTCCACTACTACCAGCTCCTTATCCAGGGGAATGAACCAGACAATTTATAGTGTCGTTAATAATAAGTTGTTAATGGATGCAAATTTTACAAGAGATTATCACGGAAATGATGCAACTGTTTTCGCCTCCGGCAGTAACAAAAACGCGATGTCTCCGGTATTGTGGAGTCCCACAATACAAAGTGTTCCCGATAAAAATGAAATATTGGATGCCTTTACACATGTAAGAAGAGACGGGCCTAATACTACAGATTCTTTGTACTTGTTTGGTGGCCTTTCCATTGAAAATGCAACCGGTAACAGGTATTTTGATTTTGAATTATTTCAGACAGATTTAGTTTATCATAAAAATACTCAAACCTTTTCAGGTTATGGACCGGATGCCGGCCATACTTCCTGGACATTTGATGCTGCTGGTAATATTGTAACTCCGGGAGATATTATTTTTACTGAAGAGTTTAGCAGTTCT
>JAYUBR010000508.1:0-5815 GCA_043740775.1 Ferruginibacter sp.
TGCATCGGCTACTTTTGTACCAAAATAATCATCTGTCTGGTCAACCTTTTTTGTTACAGGATATTGCATTTGTGCATTCAGTGTATTCATCATCCATAAAGACCCTGCCAACATAAACAAAATATTTTTTTTGATCATTTGCATATAAATAGTTTAATGAAATTGTGGAAGGATTTTGAAATTAATCATTTTAAAGCAAATTGAAAAAGCAATTATTAATAGTCGTTAATACTGCATAAAATATAATCTGTAATCCTCCGGGGATTATTTTCTACAGTTAAGATTGATAAAAATAAATGATCAGCAATACATTATTGGCAAATCAGTACTGGCACAATAATCATTTAATTTAATTTATTGTGGCATGAAATTTCCTTCCTACAATTTGAAAAAACTATTCATAAAAAACAAATCATCATGGAAGAAATATTAAACGATAACCTTACTGGTAAAAATGAAGAAGGTCTTTACCCTAACCTCCCTTTAAAATGTCTCACCGCTACTTCTATAATCGGAGATAAAGTGCATAATAAACAAGATGAACATTTGGGCAGCATTAAAGATATAATGCTGAATGTAAACACAGGACAAATAGAATATTATATTATAGAATTTGGTGGCTTTTTAGGAATTGGAGAAAAGTTTTTTGCCATTCCTTTCCGGCTCCTGACGGTTGATCCGGTGAACCAGTTATTTATATTTGATCAGACAAAAGAGGAGCTTGAAAAAGCCCCCGGCTTTGATAAAGATCATTGGCCTGAAACAAATATTCATTATTATAACGCAGAGCAGCATTGGAGTTTTATGTAAAACGAAGTTAAATAAACAGGAAGCTTTAGTTAGACTGCAAAAAGTTTCCTTGTTCCTTTAACTAAAAAAAAGGTGATTATAAATGCACTGATAACATCCATGGAGTAATGAACATGCTGTACCAAAACCAGTATGCCTACGGCAATTGAACCAAGTAACACAAATATTTTATCTTTCCTTTTTGGCAAGCATAAATACACCATAAATAAATTACTGGTATGGCCGGAGAAAAAAAGGTCTTTGGTAATAAATATCCCCCTGCCACCATAGGTAAGGCTGGTAATGGGATCTCTCAAAACAATCAGTCCTTCGGGAGGGTTAAGTGCAAACAGGTAAATAGTTATAATTCTCAGCAATAGCAATGCTACAGAACAAAGCAGCATGGTTAAAAAAATAGCCGGTTCCTGTACACTTCGAACAATGGCCAGTAAAAACACCGACCAGATTATTATAAAAATGAGTACGGAAAAATCAATTGCCGGAATATATTGCAACAGCCAGTCGGTCAACACGGCTCCATCCCTTTTTTCTATATAGGCAAAAAAATAAGGTAGGAAAATAAGCAGGCCTGAAAACAGCAGTAAGCCAGTAATTAGTTTTGTACGAAATAACCTGTCTTGCCAGGCTTCACTCCAACCGTAGCTTTTATCATAAGCATAACTTGTAACATTATTCACAGTGCAAAAATAAAGACCTCTTTTGTATAATACCAAAAATTTCTGAATATTAACAAGCCGGTTATAAATGTCCTGCAATCTAACAATGCGTGGCCAAAT
Organism: Ferruginibacter sp.; assembly: GCA_043740775.1. GTDB lineage: Bacteria > Bacteroidota > Bacteroidia > Chitinophagales > Chitinophagaceae > Ferruginibacter. The sequence goes on from JAYUBR010000508.1 coordinate 1,587, forward strand.
GGAAAATAACAGATTTCGATTACAGTAAGGACATAGAATTTAGCTGCAAAAACTTCTGTTTTGAAGTATTATTTTTTATGTTTTTAATCATTTTTAAAAATGATTGTTTCATTTTTTCTTTAAGTTTGCACTTCATAAAATTGCCCGATAGTATAACGGTAGTACTGCAGATTCTGATTCTGCCTGTCTAGGTTCGAATCCTGGTCGGGTAACAATTGTTACAGGTGTTTTATAAGGTATTTTAGTGTAATGTTTATCTGTAGCGGGTTTTAACTGATGTGTTTGTTCGCTAAAACATGGTTTGTTAGTGTATTTCAAGGTACATTTCCAAGCCAAACACGAGCCAGTCTAAAACCAAATCAACATGATAAGATTGCGAATTTATTTTCGGAGCAACCGCAAAAACAGTGCAGGCGAATGCCCCATTTAGTTAATTGTCCGTGACAACTGGACACATTCCGGCTTGAATGTATTGCCTCAATATTGGGATGCTAAAAATGGTGTAATCATCAAAAAGCATCCAAAATATTATGTTGTGAAGCAGGCATTTTCTCTTTTGAAAAGCAGAGCTGAGCAGGTTATTTCTAACTATCAAACGTCTGGGGTTCCATTCAACAAAGACTATTTTGAGAAGTGTATTTTCACTGGCCAGGACAATGCCGATAATACTTGGTAAGTGAATTGATCTCTGACTATTGTAAACTCCACAATCTTAGTTTTAGCAGAACAAAACAAGTCTTTACTCAACTATGTTTCAGATAGTGTTGACAAACCCAATGCGGTAATGCCTGAATCAAAATATTATTTAATGCCCTTTATAAAAGCAGGATAGTCCCGGCCGTGGTTGTTGATGACATTTTTTATCAGGTAAATGCCGTTTTTGTAATCGAATGTTATAAAGTAGGTTGTGTGACGTTTGTGTTTGTAACTACAGTACCAGGCTCCGTATTTATTATTTTAGGTTTTCTTCTTTTTAAGGTTGGGTATAGTGCTGATAAAATGTACAATTTTGTCTTTGTATTCAATAGCACTTTCCATGAAACCAAAATATCCTTCTTCGAAAAGTACATCAACAAGCTGATATAACTTTTCTTCTACAACAGGATAAATAATTATTTTTTCCAAGGAAGCTTTTTGATGTGTTTAGTCAGGCGATTGTCCAACTCATCAAGTGTTATTCCCTCTTCACATTCCCTTTCGAACTTTGTTTTTGATACAATGCCCAATTCTTTAAGCAGCGGTATTACCTGCTGATGTTTTTTTATATTGAACGTTACATGGGTTATTTCCCCACGGGTATTTTTTTGGGTAGCGATGCCTGCAATACGTGCCATGGTTAAATGATTTAATAAGCAAATCTACTACTTTTCCCAAAGGCCAAAAAGTGAATTTTCTGAGGCCTTTTTTTACTCAATCTTTCAATAGTCAGCTTCATGGTAGTGCCTTTATAAATTACATCATCAACAACCAAGACGGTTTTATTTGCCAATTCATTACTGCAGGTTTGATTGTTATTGCTCAGCACGTCTGTTGTTTAATTTTAGTTACCGTTTATAAATTTTTTGTGCGTGCCTAAATAATTCACCGGGCCAACTGGTGGCGGTATTAATATTGAATAAGGATGAGGTTGCAATGCCAGTTGCGAATTCATCGGATAATGGCCAGATGTATAAACAATGCTTTAAACGCTTTGTTTTATACCTGCTACATTTTTTTACAAATTTGTTATTATCCCCTAATTTTACAGAAGACAGACTGCCTGGTGCAGCAGTTAAAAACGCTATAACTTTTCAATGTTAATAATACTTACATTTGACAGCTTAAAGTTGTCATTTAAAAAATTTATTAAACCCTGTTTGTTTTATGAAAAAAATAGCGCTCTTATTAACCTGCTACCTGTCAGGCCTACACGCAATTTGTCAAAATACTTCCACCCCAATTTCTATCATTCCCGAACCGGTGCAAATGGTACAAAATGCAGGCGTATTTGTGCTGTCTTCAACCATTACTATTGAAGCGCCGATACAGCCTGCTGTAAAAACTACGCTTGATTTTCTTCAGCAGCGTTTAACCGTTGCAACCGGCTACAAAGTATTGTTTGGTAACCAGATGCCAACTGCCGTTATTAAACTGGTATTGAATAAATCTGCCGATGTGGCCATTGGCAATGAAGGTTATCACTTAAACATCAGCACCTCAAATATTACCATTGTGGCCAATCAGCCTGCTGGCTTATTTTATGGTGTACAAACACTGTTGCAATTATTGCCTGTAGAAATTGAAAGCAAAACAGCCATAGCGCAGGTTAAATGGCAGGTGCCCTGCGTAACCATTACCGACTATCCACGCTTTGGATGGCGGGGTTTAATGTTTGATGTGTCACGGCATTTTTTTACCAAGAAAGAAGTAAAAGATTTTATAGACCAGATGGCGAGGTATAAATACAATTTATTTCACTGGCATTTAACGGATGATGAAGGCTGGAGGGTAGAAATAAAAAGTTATCCCAACCTTACAAAAAAAGGAGCCTGGAGCGTAGCAAAGGTGGGCTATTTCGGAACATTCTCCCAACCTTTACCTGATGAGCCAAAAACCAATGGCGGCTTTTATACACAGGAAGATATTAAAGAAGTGATTCAATATGCCAAAGACCGTTTTGTAAATATTTTACCCGAGGTAGATGTGCCCGGCCACAGCATGGCTGCCATTGCTTCTTATCCTGATTTATCCTGTACGCCTGGTGCTGATAAGTATGATGTAATTGCAGGAGAAAACTTTATGGATTGGTCTCACGGTGCACCGCCGATTGCTTTAAAGGATAACACGCTTTGCCCTGCCAACGAAAAAGTATATGTTTTTTTAGATAAGGTAATGACAGAAATTGCTGCACTTTTCCCTTTTGAATATATACATGTTGGCGGTGATGAATGCCCTAAAAACTTTTGGGAAAAGAGTGATGCTATTAAAGCATTGATGCAAAAAGAAGGATTGAAAACAATGGAGGAAGTGCAGAGCTATTTTGAAAAAAGATTAGAGACTATTGTTGAAAGTAAAGGCAAAAAATTTATGGGCTGGGATGAGATACTGGAAGGCGGGCTGGCTCCCAATGCGGCAGTAATGAGCTGGCGTGGAGAAAAAGGTGGCATTGAAGCCGCCAAATTAAAACACGATGTGGTGATGAGCCCTACCACTTATGCTTATGTAGATTATATGCAGGGCGATGAAATTATAGAACCCCATATTTATGCAACTTTGCGGTTAAAAAAGTCGTATGAATTTGAACCGGTTCCCGCAGGCGCAGATGCAAAATATATAAAAGGCGGGCAGGCCAATTTATGGTCGGAGCAATTGTACAATACACGCCACATGCAATACATGCTTTGGCCACGGGCCTTTGCCATTGCAGAATGTGTATGGAGCCCCAAAGAAAAAAAGAACTGGAATAGTTTTGCTGCCAAAGTGGAACAACATTTTAAACGCTACGACCTGGAAGAAGTAAAATATGCGCCCAGCATGTACGACCCTATTTTTACGGCCAGCAATAATAACGGGCAATTGCAGATTGGACTGTCCACAGAAATTGAAGGACTGGATACTTATTATAGTTTTGATAATTCTTTCCCTGATAATTTTTATCCGAAGTATACTGCTGCATTAACGCCACCAAAAGATGCGGTAATGCTGAAAGTAATTACCTACAGGGGCAATAAGCCTATTGGCAGAATGATTGCCATGCCGTTGGATGTACTGCAAAAAAGAGCGGGGCTTAAAAAATAAAATATGATTACCCGTCACTACATAGAGTTTTTTTTTTAGGTTTTTAACCTTAGTAGAAACGCTTAACAATTTTATACCGACCTTATTACCTCTACACCGGGCTTACCGGCAATAAGGTAATAAGGTTTATTTTTGTTTGATAGTTTTTGTACTAAGGTTAAAAGGCATTGAAGCAGCACACTCAAAATCTCTCGTTACATTGAGTTTGCAAAACAGTTTAAAATAATCTTACAAGGAAAATGCTACAACAATCTTTCTATATTACCTGTACTGATGGCCATCAAATGCCTGTGCATGCTTGGTTGCCGGATACAGCACCGGCCTGCGTTTTGCACATTGCCCATGGAATGGCAGAGTATGCAGAACGGTATGACGCTGTAGCTAAAATACTGGTACAGCAAGGCATTGCGGTATATGCACACGACCAGCGGGCACATGGTAAAGCCGTTGCG
>JAYUBR010000509.1:0-5812 GCA_043740775.1 Ferruginibacter sp.
AATATTTCGCTGATATTAAACTTGTTGTTTACCATTGGTGTGTTGAGCGCCATGGGCTTTACTTTAACAGCAGCCGGTATTGCCGGCCTGGTGTTAACCGTAGGCTTAGCGGTAGATACCAATGTAATTATTTTTGAAAGAATTAAAGAAGAACTTACAAAAGGCAAATCCTATCCACAGGCTGTAAACGATGGCTACAGGCGCTCACTGGCACCGGTTATTGACGCACACGTTACCACGTTTTTAACTGCAGCTATATTGTTTGTATTTGGCTTAGGACCGGTATTAGGTTTTGCAACCACGCAAATGCTGGGTATTGTATTGTCTTTGTTCTGCGGAATTTTAGTTTCAAGACTGATCACAGATTTCTGGACCAATAAAAACCGTCACTTTAATTATTTTACCGGCATATCAAAAAGAATATTTAAACATGCCAGCTTTAAATTTATTGAATACAGAAAAGTCGCGTATGGTATTTCGGTAGTGGTATTGTTATTGGGCGTAGGTTCTTATTTTAATGGTTTTCATGAAGGGGTGGAGTTTAAAGGTGGTCGTAGTTACACAATAGCTTTTCCACAGACTGTAAAAAATGATGCTGTAAGAGATGACCTGAAAAATGCTTTTGAGGGAGATTTTCCGGTAATTAAAACTGTGGGTGACAGTAAGCATTTAAACATTACCACATCCTACAAAAAAGGGGTTGATAATGCTGATAGCCTTGTACAAACCAAACTATACCAGGGATTACAAAAAGTTTTGCCAGGTATTAGCTATACTGATTTTGCAAAAAATAATATCCTCAGTTCTCAAACAGTGCAGCCCACTATTTCTGAAGAATTAAAGAAGGGAGCTATTAAGGCAACACTGTTTGCAATGCTGATTATTTTCCTGTATATTTTTGCACGTTTCCGCGACTGGAGATATTCTGTAGGAACAATTGTAGCATTGCTTCATGATGTATTTGTTACGCTGGCTGTTTTTTCTTTCTTTAAAAATATTGTGCCTTTTCCTTTAGAAATTGATCAGCATTTTATCGCGGCAGTTTTAACCGTTATTGGTTTTAGTATGAATGATACCGTAATTGTGTTTGACCGTATCAGGGAATATAGCGGCACGGCTAAAAAAGGAGAAAGCAAAGGTTCTATCATTAACCGTGCAATCAACGATACATTAAGCCGTACTATCATGACTTCACTGACAGTTTTCTTAACCATTTTTATATTGTTCATCTTCGGTGGTGAAGTAACAAGAGGTTTTGCATTTGCTATGTTGATTGGTGTTATCACGGGTACTTATTCTTCTATTTTTGTGGCAGCACCCATCCTGGTAGATTTGAAACCGAACAAAGCATTGAGCGAACCGGTAGTGATCAATACTGATAAAGCTGTTGTTACCAAAGGAGCTTAATAATTTATTTTCTTTCTTTATAAAAAAATCCCGTTCACTATTAATGAATGGGATTTTTTATTTGGTGAAGGGAATGAATTGTAACAAACTTTGCTATTTAAAACTGTGTCATTAAGGATACCTGTCGATATGGAGATAGCTTCGTAAAAAATAAAAATGATGAATTTAGATTGGTTCAGTAATAAAAACAGGCCGCTATTTTACCGTACATTTTATTATAAGTTAAATAATTCAGGAAGAATAAAAACAATCATTACAGCCCCATTCCTCCATCCTGCTTTGTCCGCAGGCCTGATAAAGATGGGTCCATTTTAATAGCTGCATCACACATATTCTGTCCTTTTTCTTTTGCTCCTTTTTTTATAAAACACAAGCCTGCCTGGTATAATGCCTTGCCATCTTTATCATCTAATACCAATAGCTGCTGGCAATAATCCAGGCATTTATCGTACAATTTTTGTTTATAAGATGCTTCGGCAATATCTCTTAAAATATCTTTATTGCCAGGTTTTTTTGCTAAAATATCCAGCAGTAATTTTTCGCCTTTTTCAAATTCACCGCTGTAGATGCAGGCGTAGCCAAGGTTTTCATTAAAATCATTGTTTACAGCATAACCACTTTCTGCGGCTTTAAGAAAATAAGTTTTTGAATGTTGAAAATCGTTCAGGTTATAATACAGTAATCCCAGTTCATTCATCCAGCTATTTTTGGTAGCATCCAGTTCAATTGCTTTTGTGTAAAATGGAACTGCCTTTGTGTATTGTTCCATGTCAAGATAACTGCGGCCAATTGTATAAGTTGCTTCTGCATCGGTAGCATCTTTTGCAATAACGTTTGTTAATCCTTTAATAGCAGTGGCATAATCTTCCTTTTTGTAACTGCTCATGGCGAGTACTCTTTCTGCATTGGCACAGCCAATACATTTGTTGGCAAACTCAATGGCTTTGGTATACTGATGATAACTGTAATAAAGGTCTGTCAGTTCTTTAATGGCTGCTTTGTTGGCGGGTTCCAGTTCATATAATGTAGAAAAATTTCTGATCGCTATATCAGGCTTACTCATGGCTAAATTAGCATAGCCATTTTCCTGGTAAGCAGCAGCATATTTTGAATCAAAATGAATTGCTTTATCAAAATAGTTGCCCGCAACAAGAAAACGTTTTGCTTCTTTTTCAGCAATGCCTTTTTGATAATAAATTTTTGCGCTATCAGTATTTTGGCCAAATACCAATGACGAAAGCGCCACAAATGCGATTGAAACAATAGAATTTTTCATGAGGATGATTTAACAAAAAGCATTCCGTTATTAACGAAAAACCACTCCTGCTAACGCAGGAAGATGGACATTTATTTCATATAAGTCAGCATTTTTATCCACGGTGCCCATACGGCAAAATAAAATCAGGTTGTATTTAAAACTTCCAGTTGGTTATCACCAAACAATTCATACCTGTTGTATAAATTCCCCTGTTGATAATTGTGTATGTCCGTGTCGGAGAACAAAGAATAATTCCAGACCAATCTGGAACTGTCTACAAAATTTTCTTCTTCATATTTTTTTTATGAAAAGACATATCGTGCTGCATCATAGAATGTTGTTGGTTTTTGCCACCCTTTGCGTTATTTCACCATTGATAGAATAAGTTTTTATATTAGAAAAATAACTTTAAGATTTGCTTAACGTAAATTTAAGCATAGTCATTATGTAATTTGAAAATATTTAGAGACTTTTAATTAGCATTTCAATTTCGACCAATACTAACCCTTTATGATGCATCCTTTCCGCCCGATTTTATTTTGTCTTTTTTTCTGCCTTGCAGGCTTTATTGCCACTGCCCAGAACATTACCGGATCTGTTACCGATACAACGGACAAAAAGCAGGTAAGCAATGTGGTAATCGCCATTTTAAAACCTGTAGATTCTATACTGATTAAGTTTACCCGAACTGATAAAGAAGGTAAGTTTGTCCTTAAAAATGTTCCTGAAGGAAAGTATATCCTTCTGATGACACATCCTGCCTATGCTGACTTGTTGGATGATGTAACGCTTACTGATAAAGGACTTGAGCTGAATAACATGGCCATCCTTCCCAAAATAAAACTAATGCAGGACCTGATTATTAAGAGCGGCGGCTCAATGCGTATACATGGTGATACTACCATATTTACCGCCGATAGTTTTAAAGTAAGCGCCAATGCCAACGTGGAGGAATTGCTGAAAAAGCTGCCGGGCATACAGGTAGACAAAGATGGTAAGATAAAAGCTATGGGTGAAACTGTAGAAAAAGTGTTGGTGGACGGGGAAGAATTTTTTGGTGATGATCCCGGAATGGCGGTAAAAAATTTAAGGGCTGATGCGGTAAAAGAAGTACAAGTGTATGATAAGAAAAGCGACCAGTCAGTGTTTACCGGCATTGATGATGGTAAAACAAAAAAGACAATAAACCTTAAATTGAAAGACGACCGAAAGAAAGGCTATTTTGGAAAGATTGATTTATCAGGGGGTTTAAACAAGGATTTAGGAGATCGTTACAATAATAATATTTTATTGAGTTCATTTAAAGGAAAAAGAAAAATAGCGGGGTATTTTTTAAACGGTAATACCGGGCAGGACGGGCTAAACTGGCAGGACAATGATAAGTTTGGAGGTGAAAGTGATAACTTTTCCGTAAGTGCAGACGAGGATGGGGGTTTAAATTTTAACTGGCAGGGCAGTTCAGATGATGAACCTTATGTGGATACTCAAAATGGCCTATTCAAAAACAATAACGTAGGTCTGCAGTATAGTAACAAGTGGAACGAAGACAAGCAGGGTCTTTCCTTTTCTCCCAAATACAGCTACCAGGATTATTTGAATACAAAAAAAATCTTTCAACAAACCCAGGTGGCAGATTCTTTTTTTAACGTCAATGCGATTGAGAACATGCATGTAAAAAAAGAGACCTTCAAACTGAAAGGTGTATATGATATCAAAATGGATTCTTCCAATTCGCTGAAACTTACAGGAAAACTGAATGCCTATAATACAGAAAGCCAGTCTTACAGAACATCACAAAATACAAGTGAATCCGGCAAATTAAACAATACAAGCCTGAGAGATTTAAATACCAATTCAGAAAAGGTGGTATTAAGTGGCAGCGCTTTATTTAAACATAAATTTAAAAAACTAAGAAGAACATTCTCCTTAAGCGCCGACTGGAATACATTGAACACAAATGGAACAAGCTTTTTAAAATCTGACAATGAAATTTATACAGATGGTGTAATTTCTTTTAGTCAGAAATTTGATCAGCAAAAAGACTATGATAAAACTACCAAACAGTTTTTAGCGAAAGCGATTTACACTGAACCATTGAGTAAAAAGTATTCGCTGCTATTTGATTACGAAGCAAGTATAGGTACAGGTAAAAATAATCAAACAACCTATTCCTATTCCCCGGTATCAGGTAAATACGATGAGCAGGTTGATTCTCTCACCAACTTGTTTGATCAGAAGATTACGGTGAACAAGCCAGGGTTTAAAATCAACTATAATTATAAAAAACTAAAGTTTAATATCGGTACAGGTGTAGGCTTTACCCGGTTTGATTTAATGGACAAAACATTTGGTAAAGATTATGTACGCACCTACACTAATTTTTTTCCCAATGCAAATCTTACTTTCAGTCCAAAGAGTGGCAGCAGTCTTCGGTTTAATTATACTGGTAATACAACCCAACCTCGCATTGACCAATTACAATTATTGCGTGATAACAATGATTATTTTAACCAGTACCTTGGTAACCCATTATTAAAGCCAGCTTTTAGCAACAACTTTAATATTTCCCACCAGAGCTACGATTTTCTTAAAGATTTTTACCTGTATCAGGATATTAGTTTTACCCAAACCAGCAATGCCATTACCAACAGCCGTATAATTAATGCGGCTACCGGTAAAACAATCAGCCAGCCGGTAAATACCGATGGTAATTTTAGTTTAAACTTTTACGGGGGAGGAGGTTTTAAATTAAAGAAGCTCAATATCAGGGTTAACTTTAATCCAAATGTTGGTTACAATCACAGTACAGAAATCATCAACGGGCAGGATAATATTACCAAGAATTTAAATGCGGGGATGGGCCTGTGGTTAAACAAATCAAAAGACAAGGTATTTGATGTTTCTGTAAGCAATAATTTTAATTACAACAGCAATTCTACCCAACAGTATAACACTAAAATAAAGTACAACACCAACGAAACCCGCATTGATGGTACATTCTATCTGAAAAAGGTGTGGTCTTTACAAAGCGATTTCAATTATTTTGTTCGCCAAAAAACGCCACAATTTCAAAATAATTTAAGCAACCAGCTTTGGAATGCAAAACTACAGCGCACTTTTAAAAAGGATGAGTACACCTTTTATTTC
>JAYUBR010000510.1:0-1698 GCA_043740775.1 Ferruginibacter sp.
CCCATGCTGTGTTTTTCCATTTGCGGGTAACCGGGTATATCCTGCATACAATAATAGTGTTGTATACCCAGCCACTTGCAGCATTGCGCAAAACCCATGTCATCATAATTATCACCAATAAAAAAAGAAGAGCTGTAGTTGTTTTTTGCCAGCAATTTCCCCACCGAACTACGGTTGATAGCGGTATAATTGGAGTGGTACAATGGAATATCTGTTAAGGTGGGCAGCCCGGCAAGTATGGCCGTAATACCTTTGTTGGAATTGTACGAAAAACTGAAAGCGTTGCGGAAAAAAGTGCTTTTATTTACCAGACTGTCAACAAATGGCATGGTTACTTTATACCGGCTGCTGCTGTCGAAAAAATCGTAGGATACGCTTTCCATAATAAAGAGCATAATGTTTTTTTTAGTACCATTAACCGGATTATTTTTTTTGTGAATAGAAAATAATGATTCCATTTGTACTTGCGTCATATAATCTGCAACAGGCAAAGCAGTTTCGTTTTTACGGTACAAAGAGTAAAGAAAAGTATGAAAAGAATTTTGTACCAGGGGTAATTGCACCGCTTCCAGTTGGGTTAATGGATAGGTTGGTACTAATTTTTTTGTGCCACTAAAAAAAATTAATCCAGATAAAATAAAAAGAAAAATAGTTGTCCATTTAAAATGATTGCCCGTGGCTTTTTGCGTTACTAGTTTTATTAAACTACTGTAAACAAACCTGGCTATCAGCGCACAGTAAAAGATAATTGCCAATACAAGGAGTATAACATGGAAAGTGCCGTTGGCAAAGGGGTTTCGCAAAACATATAGCAGGTCGGCATCGGCTCTTTGCAGGTGAAACCGGAAATAAAAAATATCCACCGTATTCAATAAAATTACAAGGGTATTTACAAGGATATAAAAAATAATTACAGGTACCAGGATGATTTTTTTTTGTAGTAATTTTCCAGTAAGTAAAAAGAAAATAAATAAAGGAAGATGAATGAATGTAATACAAGCCGCATCATACAAAAGCGACCATTTAATTATTTGAAATGCATTTGCTACACCGGTTACAGACCAGCCATTGACAATATGATAGTTATAAAAAAAGAAAACACATTTTAAAGCGCTTAGTAAAATAAGTAGCTTTGAAAGAAAAAGCCACGCAGTTTTTTCTTTTACAACAGCGGTTTTTAAAGTAAACAAACGATGGACTAATTTAAATGAAGAAAAATAGTTTTATACTCAACAAATATACACTGTCGCTGCTCATATTGCTGTTATGCCTTGCTGCGGATATTATTTTGCATAAAGGTATGAGCAGGGTTTTGATTCCCAAATCGTTTACAGAAAAACGTACTCCCCAATATTTAAAGCTTTGTGAAAACCCGCTTATCATCAGTAACAAAAAATGGAGTAAAGCTGTAAACTCAGTTGAGAAAATGCAGCAGATAGCTTCTGCTATAGCCGGTTTGGAAATGGATGTATATTTTGATACTACCAAAAATTTGCTGCAGGTTTATCATGATTCTACAGAGACAATACATCCTTTTATCGAAGATATTTTAAACGTTTATGCTACCCGTAAATTAACGGCTTCTATCTGGCTTGATTTTAAAAATCTTTCTGTTGCCAATGAAAAAAAATCGCTGGCATATATTTCCCTTTTGAGGCAGCAGTACCAGCTTCAAAACAAACTGATTGTGGAGTCTTC
>JAYUBR010000511.1:0-1697 GCA_043740775.1 Ferruginibacter sp.
AAGAGAGAAAGGCAATGGAATTTAATTATAAAAATTGCCACATTGTTACCATGCCTTTGCCAAGCAGTGGCGGCATTATTATGCAGCAGGTATTAAAAATGATTGAGGATAAAAATATCGGCGCTATGAAATTTCAATCTGCTCCCAGTGTACAATTAATGGTTGAGGCAGAACGAAGATCTTATGCAGACAGGGCGCAGTATATGGGCGATGCAGACTTTGTAAAAGTTCCGATAAAAACCCTTGTGAGCAACCAATACATTGCGCAAAGAATGCAGGATTTTACACCTGGAAAAGCAGGCAGCAGTGAAACAACAAAAGCAGGCAACATCAAAGAAAGTGAGGAAACAACTCACCTGAGTATTGTAGATAAAGATGGCAATGCGGTGTCAGTAACCACTACATTAAACGGCAGTTATGGAAGCCGCACCGTTGTGGCAGGTGCAGGTTTTATTTTAAATAACCAGATGGATGATTTTAGCGTAAAGCCAGGTGTACCTAACATGTATGGGGCTGTTGGAGCCGAAGCAAATGCCATCGCTCCGGGCAAAAGAATGCTCAGCAGTATGACACCTTCTATTGTGCTTAAAAATAATCAGCCCTTTATGGTGGTGGGTACGCCCGGTGGTACAACCATCCCTACAAGTGTTATTCAAACGATTGTAAATATTGTTGATTTTGGCATGAGTGCCGAAGATGCAGTGAACAAACCCAAGTTTCATCACCAATGGTTACCAGACGAAATTTTTGTAGAAAATGATTTTAATGATGCCACCATCGAAGCTTTAAAAGCTATGGGTTATAAAATAAATAAGCGTGAAAATATAGGTCGTACAGAACTGATATTAATTACAGGAGGCGTAAAAAAATCAATCGTTGCAGTGGGCGATAAAAGAGGGGATGATGATGCGGAAGGATATTGACAAGCAACCGCTTCATTCAAGAGATTTTGTGATATTGAAACGTGTCCGCAATTGTGTTAAGACTTCCGAAGTTTTTAAAACTTCGGAAGTCTGGTTAGAACATCCGGCGGCAGAAAAATAATCCTTGTCTGTTGTATGCCAACACCATTCCTTCTTCATCAGTCATTCTGGGTATCTTCTCTAATCAGAGAAAATACCCAGAATGACATATTTTTAAGAAAAGCATAAACTACCGTTTTTATTGACCTTTATTTGTAAATTTTCAAAAACAGCAAACTCACTAAAATGGCTCACCAGAAAGGACTGGCTTTTAATGGCCGGGCAGGAAATATCATTCATTACCAGCTAATTTGTCCGCTTAACAGCCTGGATTTAAAGTAACCGCCCGGTGTATTTGCGCTACTCCGATATTTCCGCGCTTTTTTAAATAACAGATTAATTTATAAGGGATTAAAAAAATTGTTTTCCATAAAAAGTAGCGTACTTTAGCGATAATACACATGTTAATTGCAAGTTTTTTTTGCGACAGAATATATTTTGAACTTTTATTTTCAATAAGCATTTAAAGTTATTTTACAGCGGTTTTTCAAAAGGTTTTTTGTGCCAAAAAAGCAAAAAAAAACCAGCAATTAACAAACAGTTTGGCGGTAGGCTGGCTGGACCTTGTTTTGCCTGGGCTTCGGTTTTTCAATTTGGCATTTGTACGGGGCTGGACAAACATCGCTTAACTTTTTTTTGTTACCTTCAACTCTATTAATTTTATTGGGCTGCGGT
>JAYUBR010000512.1:0-1693 GCA_043740775.1 Ferruginibacter sp.
GGTGGCATTTCCTCTTCGGTTGACCTTGCTTTGATGTTGCTGGAAAAAATTAAGGGGAAATGGATGGCTGAGGCATCTCAATTATTTATTCAATATGCACCAGACCCACCCGTACATGCAGGCGACCCATCACAGGCGCCGCCATCGGTACTTAAACAGGTAATGATAAGCCAGGCGGGTACTACCAGGCTTTATTATGATGCCGTGCAGCGCCTGCTCAGCACAAAATAAATTTAGTATTGCCCAACTGTTACTGTGGCAGGTAACAGTAAGGGTTTTTAAATTATACATCAATTTTAAATTATTTTTTATGTACAATTTTATGGAGTAAAAATTATTTATCATAAAAATATTACCCTGTTTATTTTGACAACAACATGAATTGATAAATTTTTTTTTGGCTGCTTTTTTAAACCGTATCCCTGACAGCTTATTAAATTTAGTAAACAATAAAACGGGTGCATCCCAAATTGTCGCTGGCTGGTGGGGACACCAGCCAGGGCGGGCAGCCGTGGTCGGTGTCACACCGACCACAGCAATCGCAACGACAATTTGGGATGCACCCAATAAAACAATAAACTTCTATTTTTTTAACTTTATAAATTATATACAACATGCTGCACACAACCAAAAAAAACTCCATTCTTTTTGCCCGGGAGTTAACAGAAGCACACATTAACGAATCTGAAGAAACTAAAATTAAATTAAAAGGTGCCGGCGTAGAAACGCTGGAAGCTTTATTTTTAGGAACACACGGTACAAACGCAGTTTTAATGCAGGAGTTAATGATGCTGGCCGTTAATGGCCATGTAGATTTTAGGAATAGTTATTTTCCCGGCGACCCAGATTATGTTGATGCAACTGTTCAAAAATCTCCCGGCTTTATCAGTACCATGGTAACAATGGGTTTTGAGTACGAAAAACTCATTAATAAATTAAAGGAATCGGGTGCTTTTTTTAGTATGCGTACTGTTGGGCACATGCTTTGGGATTGCACCATACCCGGCATACTGGGATATTTTGCTGCACTGTTATACAACCAAAACAATGTAGCGGTAGAAGCTTCGCCGGTTACTACATTACTTGAAATGCATGTAGGTAACGAGTTGTGTAAAATGCTGGGATATTCTGTTCACCCAATTGGCATGAAGGCTGGGGAATTTAAAATTGCTGCCGGCCAAATTACAGGTTGGGGGCATATTACCTGCGATGGTTCTGTTGCAAATGCAGAAGGATTGTGGATGGCACGTAATTTAAAATTTTATCCGGTAAGTGTAAAGGCGGCATTAATAAACGAACCCGGTTTACAAGCAGCAAAAAATTATACCATAAAATTATTAAACGGTTCTGCAGCAAAATTAATTGATCTGGATAGCTGGACTATATTAAACCTGCCCATTGATGAAGTGCTGGCAATAGCAGAAAATATAAGTACGCAATACAATATTGACCCAACAGTTTTTGGCACTTTGGTTACCAATTACACTGTTCAAAGCATAGGCTATCATGATATATTATCTAAATATTTGCCCGATATAAAAACCACACCGGTTTCTTTGTGTTCGGCCACCAGGCATTACTCCTGGCCAAAAGGTGCTGCCATATTGGGTATAGGCGCCAATAATATGATTTCGATACCTGTTGATTTAAAAGCAAGGATGAGTATGCCACATCTTAAATCGCAGTTGGATCT
>JAYUBR010000513.1:0-1693 GCA_043740775.1 Ferruginibacter sp.
GATACCAGTTCAAACAATCCACTTAAGCCGGTTACAGATACTATTTTATTATAACTCATAAAACAAAATTTTTTAGGCTTGCAATTTAGTTTTTTAATATCATATTATGAGGGCACGGTTACTGTTAAAGATTATTAACAACAATTATTTTATACTCCCGCATATTTATCAGTTAAGATATTGTTGGCTCCATTGAAAGAAAAATTTTATGTATAAATCAGTTTTACAGGTTTTTTTACGGCTTTGAGAATGGCAGCCCAGTAAAAGCTATCAATAAGGCGGCGGTTCCTGTTGCTTTTTTTATTTTACTTCTGCCAAAACATTTTCTATTCTTTGTTGCAAGGTTTCATAATCAGTATAACCTCTTGCAACCATGGTAAATTTTAAATTTTCAGTCTGAATAAATACGCAGGGGAAGCCGGTTACCTGCAATTGTTTCATTAAAGAAAATTCATAATAAGCCATTTCTTTATATGCTTCGCTATTTAATTTTCCGTAAAAAATTTCTGTTTGAATACTGTATTTTTCCAACAGGTGAAGGTAGGATTCATCATCTGTAAGGTCCCGACCTTCGTAATGCAGGGCGCATTGAAGATCGGCAGCAAATTCTACAGCCCTTTCCGGGTAATATTCTTTAAAAATGCACATGGCAATGGCAGGCTTTTCCGAGTTTGGATACCAGTCACTTTCTTCAGGATTTATAATATGCCACAGGTAATCTTTGCCAAATTTAATACCGGTAAGCTCCTCTACATTTTTATATGCATTGGCAATATACCCGGCCGAAACTTTAATGTGCACGGGGTTTTCCGGCAATATCATTCCGCCGCTCAGCACATCAATCTGGAGCCTGTCTTTAAAAACTTCTGCTATCTTTTTTATAACAGGGCTAAAGCCGTAGCACCAGCCGCAGTAAGCATCATAGCAATATATTAATACCGTGTTATTCATAATTGTATAAAATAAAAAGCCGTTGCTATGATTTACAGCAACGGCAAAATTAAATCAGTTAAAATTATTTACGGGTAAATTTTATTTCCATCATCTTAAACTCTTTACCATCCGGGCCGGGGCCAAACATTTCCATTAATTGTGTTTTGTCATCAACAACTTTAAAGGTTTCTTTTACTGCCATATCTTTTCCAGTGCCGGGGTCAATACCGGTGCCTTTAAGTGTTATTGTTTTACTTGCTTCATCCCATGGGCCTTCCATCTTCATTATTCCTGTGCCCATATTATCTACCCAGGTGTTTACGAATATTTTTTTGTCGTTATCATAAGCCAGTGTGCCCATGCCTTCAAAAGGCATACCCATCATATTGCCGGTATGGTTGCTTACCTGGTAACGCCCACCCATCATCATTTTATTTACGGTAGTGCCTTTGCTTTTTTGTGCAGGTGCGCCGGGGGCCTGCCACATGGTTATGTCTCCATTCCAGGTACCGTTCCAGGAGGCCATCATTTTATGAACATCACCGGGGGTCATATAAGCCATCCAGTTTTTCATCATGGTGGCAGAATCAAGTGGAGCGGTTGCTACCATAGGTTTTGGGGTTTCATCCATTTTAGCGGAAGCGGCTGTAGTGTCGGCGGCACTGGCGCTTTCTGTCTTTTTTGCAGAATCGGTGCAACTGAAAAGTGCAGCAGAAACAATGCAGGTTGTAATGATAAAGTGTTTCATGTTTTTAATATT
>JAYUBR010000514.1:0-1692 GCA_043740775.1 Ferruginibacter sp.
TGGATGGATTTTACTGAATAAATAACGATACACGGGCTGGCTGCTGTTGGCAATCTGCAGGTCGCACCACTTCCAGGTGCTGTAGGCAATAAACCTGTCTGATGCGAGTGCTGTGGCCGACATTTCAATCTGCTTTGAAGAATCGCCGGGATACAATTTCAAAACCGTTTCATAGTCATTGGGATATTCTTTTTTTAACCTGCTCATATATCCTTCTTTTGTAAAAGGCGGAGGGCTGTACATAAATGCACCAGCCGGTATTTCGGCAGAGTTCCATCCAGCCAGCATTGGTATCATGGCTTGTTTTTTTGCGGCAAAAATTTCAGGCAATGTGGCAGTTAAAAAATAGCCGTCAAGCACCACCGGAAAACCAAATTGCTTTGAATCTACATACATTTCAAATAATTCTTTGGTACTTAATTTACGTAACTGTGCCAGGGTTGTATACCCAGCTTTTTTGGCAAAGGCTGCGCCGCCCTTTTCTGCTTCTTTCAAACTAACCGGCGCAAGCGTCGGGTTTATACCGGCACCGCTTTCGCCGATAGCACCAGCAATAAGATTTTTTGAAAGAGGCGATGCCATCTGGTAACTTACTGCGATTGAACCTGCAGATTCACCGGCAATGGTTACCTTTTTTGAATTGCCACCAAAAGAGCTGATGTTTTGCTGAACCCATTTCAATGCCGCAGCCTGGTCGAGTAATCCATAATTGCCGGAAGCCTTGTAGGGAGCTTCGGCACTCAATTCGGGATGTGCAAAAAATCCAAAAATGTTCAGCCTGTAATTAACGGTTACTACAACGATTCCTTTTTTAGCCATGCTTTCTCCGTCATAGCGTGGTTCTGCACCGTCTCCTGCTACATAGCCACCGCCATAAAAATAAACCAGCACCGGCAGGTTAGCGGTATTATTTTTTGCATTGGTCCAAACGTTCAGGTAAAGGCAATCTTCACTTAATCCATCCGACCTGCTTTTCATGTCGCCAAAAACAATTCCCTGTACGGCTCTCGGGCTAAATTTTTTGGTTTGCTTTACTCCTTTCCAGTTTGCCAGCGGCTGCGGTGCTTTCCATCGAAGCTGGCCAACGGGTGGTTGCGCAAAAGGAATACCAAGGTAAAACTGCATCCCCGTTTTGGTATCGTAATTTCCTTCTATGCTACCATTTTGTATTTTGGTTTGAACCGGGAAATAGTTATTGGTTTGGGCGTTGGCACCTGCTATTATAAAGCAAATAAAAAAAATGTTTAAAATGATCTTAGGCATGTGTGTGTGTTTAATTATTTTATTCTTTTTTGTAGTTTTCCTCTTTAATAAAAAAGCGTCTATTTTGTTAACTCAAGCACCACAGCTTTATAAGTGCCGAGGGTAAAATCTTTCAATTCCATTTTTATTTTTGTAATCACATCTGTTGCTTGCATAAAACCATTTGTTCTTTCTGCATACTTACCAAATGATATTGTTTTATCTGTTTTAGAAGTATTCATAACCACCATTACAGTTTGTGTATCATCATACCGAAAGTAAGTGTACACGCCATCTTCCGGATAGTACTGCATCATTTTTCCAAACCGGATGGCAGATGATTTTTTCCTGAAATTTGCCAGGTCAAAAACATGTCTCCATATTTCATGGTCCTTCACTGTTCTGCCACTCAGGTCAAATTTATTGAGTTTATCGCCAGGAAAACCACCG
>JAYUBR010000515.1:0-5787 GCA_043740775.1 Ferruginibacter sp.
GAACCTGTAAAGCAACCCGTGATTTTTTTCTCTGCCATCCGGTCTACATCGCTGCGGCTTTTTACATACGCAATATACTCGTCCACGGCTGTGGCTTGTTCCGTACTTTTTATTTGTTGCACCAAATCCAGCTCTGGCGCCGCTACCATAAAATCAACACCAAAAATGGTGTCAGGTCTTGTTGTATAAACCTTCAGTTTCATCGCCTCACCCCCGGCCCCTCTCCTTCCGGAGAGGGGAGTTTTAACCTCCGGTTTTTGATTGTTATCCAGCAAATTTATTATTATTGCTACTACCTTGTTTGTGTTATTTAATACTTCTTCATTTGTAAACCTAGCAACTGTATAGCCTGATGCTATAAGAAAAGCAGTCCTTGCTTCATCATACTTTTTTTGATCTTCTTCTTCATGGTATCCTCCATCTACCTCTACCAAAACTTTTTGATTTAAAAAGGCAAAATCAATTATGAAACCATCTATAACATGCTGTCGGCGTACCTTATAGCCAAGTTTATTATTTCTTACCACCTGCCATAAAATAGCTTCCGCTTCCGTTTTATTTTTCCTGTTCTCCCGGGATAAGTCTTTTAATATTGGCCAGTTTCTTTGATCTGCTGTTTTAAAAAAATGACCGGAAAGAGGAGTTTCTTGCTTACTCCCTTCTCCTTTACCCCCCTCTCCGTAAGGAGAGGGGGCGGGGGTGAGGCTAAATTCAATTTCCGCTCCCATACTCTTTCCAATCCAGTTGCGTTGCATCTCTTTCATGCTATCGCTGAAGTCCACTTTTTCCAAGCCGTCCAGTAACCTGTCGGCATAAGCGGTTATCCTTAAATACCACTGCCGCATTTTCTTTTTTTCAACCGGGTGACCGCCTCTTTCGCTTACCCCGTTTACTACTTCATCATTCGCTAACACCGTTCCCAATGCCTCACACCAGTTTACCTCACCATAGGCACAAAATGCCAGGCGGCGTTTCATTAAAATATCTTCCTGTTGTTTTTTAGAATAACCATTCCATTCATCCGCTGTAAAATGTACGCCGGGCACAGGCTTACCATTTTTGGGCATCGCACCCACGGTGGCATATTTATTTATAAGGCCTGCAATGGGCAAAGCTTTCTTTTGTGTGTTGCAGAAATAACTGTTGAACAATTGCAAAAAAATCCACTGTGTCCATTTATAAAATTGTGGATCACTGGTACGTACCTCTCTGTCCCAGTCATAGCAAAATCCAATTTTATCCAACTGCCCTTTAAAGGTGGTAATATTATTTTTAGTAGTTGCTGCAGGGTGCTGGCCTGTTTCAATGGCATATTGTTCTGCCGGCAAACCAAAACTATCAAAGCCCATCGGATGCAGCACATTAAAGCCTTTCAGTCTTTTATAGCGGCTGTAAATATCACTGGCAATATATCCCAGCGGATGGCCCACATGTAAGCCTGCACCACTTGGGTAAGGAAACATATCCAGCACATAATATTTTGGTTTAGTGCTATCGTTCGATACCTTATATACCTTATCAGCCTTCCACTGATCCTGCCATTTTTTTTCTATTTCGTTAAATCTGTATTCCATTCTTCCGTATTTATAAAGTCCTTTCGGGGACGAGTGTTTGTAGTTTTATTTTAAGTTTCTTTAGTTAGCCTTACAACCTGAAAACAATATCAGCCATCAACAAATCCGACATCAGACATCCTTCCTCTTGTGAAAGAAAAGTTATAATAGCTGCCATACCTTAACATAGTATCACGCAATAAAAATATATTTGGGCGGGCAATCGTTTTGCAGTGGGCAAAAGTACAGTAAAGCAGGTAAAAACCTTTATTTTTGCGCTCCTGACAATAACGGGCAATAAAATTAAAAACTCCTCTCCACCAAACAATAAAAAATTATGGCTCAATTTGGAAAAGCAAGCAGTAAACGTGGTCAGCCAACTTATGCTTATGCAATCATCGGCGTAGCATTGGTATTATTTTTATTTGGCATTGTGGGCTGGTTTTCGCTGAACCTCCGCAAATCGGGCGATTATTTTAAAGAGAATATCCAGGTGCATGCCTTCCTTTATCCGGATGCCGGCAAAAAGAAAATTGATAGCCTGAAAGATTACATTACCGCTATCCCATACGCAAGAGATGTGCAGCACATCACCAAAGAGATGGCTGCAAAGGAATGGAACAAGGACAATGACAGTACCTGGAAAAAACTGCTGGATTATAACCCACTGCCGGAAAGCATCGATTTTTATATCAAGGCCGATCATGTTGAAAAAGACAGTCTGAACATGCTTTCCGAGAATTTACAAAACACTTTTCCGGGAGTAATTAAGGAGTTTCAGTTTCCAACAGAAACAGTGACTAAAATAAGTGGCTATGTAAAAACAGGTGCCATCGCTTTTTTAATTGGAGCCTGTATCCTTACTATTTTAGTGATATTTTCTATTGATAACACCATCCGGCTTGCCATGTACAGTAACAGGTTTTTAATAAAAACTATGCAGATGGTGGGCGCTACCAGGGGGTTTATTGCAAGGCCCATTACTTCAAGAGCAGTCATAAACGGTCTCATTGCTTCGGCACTGGCCATACTGGCTATTTGGGGAACCATCCTGTTAACTGAAAGTTTTGTACCCGATTTTAAATTACTGCATGATAATAAAAGCCTTGTAATTTTATTTTTAATAATTATTGTGCTGGGTATTACAATGACCCTGGCAAGTACTTACCTCGCAGTTTTGAAATACCTTAAAATGAAGTTAGACGACCTTTATTAACGTAGCCGCAACGTTGAATTAAATATTATTGCTTTTATTTGCATTTATAAAATATCAATCATGATCACGAATAAAAAACAAGCCGTACCGAATCCTTTATTTGGTAAAGAAAACTTTATCTGGATGCTGGTTGGTTTGGGTGTAATGGCGCTTGGATTTTTTTTAATGGCAGGTGGCAAAAGTGCCGACCCTACTAAGTTTAACGACAATGAAATTTATAGTTTCACCCGTATTACCGTGTCGCCTTTTTTAATTATTGTAGGTTTTGTAATTGAAATATTCGCAATTATGAGAAAGTCGAAAGAGACCCGTGACGCAAAAAGTATTTAGTACAAAGTTTTATATCCTGAATACTATAATTTTAAAATGAGATGTTTTTATATCGCATTTTTGATAAATACAGACAATAAAACCCTGCGATTTTCAATACTTGAAAAAAACCAATCCCTAATTACAGAAAAATTTATTTATGGATACTTTCCAGGCCATCATTATTGCCATTGTAGAAGGACTTACAGAATTTCTGCCGGTGTCTTCTACCGCACATATGAAATTTTTACAGCCCTTGCTGGGTTTAACTGATACCCCTTTTATAAATATGTTTGAAGTTATAATTCAACTGGCGGCTATTTTAGCGGTAGTAGTTTTGTACTGGAAAAAGTTTTTTGATTTTAAACGTATCAGTTTTTATACAAAACTCATCATTGCGGTTATTCCTGCATTGATTGGCGGCTTCTTTTTAAAAAAACACATTGAAGCTGCCCTGGGTAATCTTAGTTTTATTGCATGGGTAATGGTTATTGGTGGTATTATACTTTTGTTTATTGATGATGTATTTAAAAATGCAACCATCAATTCAGAAGAAAAAATTACCAATAAAACTGCTTTCATTATTGGTTGCGGGCAGGTGCTTTCTATTGTCTTTCCGGGGCTCAGCAGAAGTGCTGCTACTATTATTACCGGAATGAGCCAGAAATTAACCCGCAGTGCGGCAGCAGAATTTTCTTTTTTTCTGGCAGTGCCTACCATGCTTGCCGCATCTGCAAAAAGCTTTTGGGATACTTATAATGAACACCCTGATGCTGTTGCAAAAGATAATATTACTACACTCCTTATTGGAAGCGTTGTCGCTTTTATCGTCGCCATGCTTGCGGTAAAATTTTTCATCAGCTTTTTAAAAAGACATGGCTTTCGTGTATGGGGTGTTTACCGCATCATTGCCGGACTCACAATGTTATTTTTAATTTGGAAAGGCATTGTAAAATAAGATAGAAGATACTATTTGCACACATATTCTGTTACCTTATCAACCACAGCCCATACCCATGAGGAGATTGCAATAATTAATCCGGCCTTTGAATTAAAATACTTAATTTAAATGCTTAACCATTATTAATGCAAACTGCTTCCAAAAAAGTTATTACAGGCTGGGCCATGTACGACTGGGCAAATTCTGTTTATAATTTAGTAATCACCACTACTTTTTTCCCAGCTTATTATGCTGCCATTACAGGGCTTAAAAACTTTCCCGATGGTATTAGTTTTTTGGGCCGCCACTTTGTTAATACAGAACTGAAAGATTATGTATTGGCTGGTGGATTTTTAATTGTGGCCATCCTCTCGCCCATCCTTTCGTCTATGGCAGATTATAAAGGCAATAAGAAAAACTTTATGCGCTTCTTTTGTTACCTGGGTGCGGCCAGTTGTTCTTTAATGTTTTTCTTTGATAAAAACCATGTAACGCTGGGCCTGATGTGTTTTATGTTTGCAGGCATTGGTTTTTATGGAAGCCAGGTTTTTTATAACTCTTACCTACCCGAAATTGCAGCAGAAGCAGACCAGGACAGGGTTAGTGCCAAGGGCTATACTTTTGGCTACATCGGCAGTGTATTAATGCAAATTGTGGGTTTTGCATTAGTAATACTGATGCCTGATAATCCATTGCCATTAAAAATCACCTTTTTATTAGTAGGCCTATGGTGGGTTGGTTTTGCACAGATCACCTTTAATAGTTTACCCATCAGCAGCATTAAAGAACGAAAAGAAAAACACCATGTATTGATCAATGGCTTTAAAGAATTAAAAATTGTATGGAACCAGTTAAAACACATGCCGGTTTTAAAACGCTATTTAACTGCCTTTTTCTTTTACAGTATGGGTGTACAAACGGTGATGCTGGTAGCCATTGACTTTGGTATAAAGGAATTGAAATTAGCCGATCAGAAATTAATTATTACCGCCGTTATTATACAATTGGTTGCTATTATTGGCGCTATTGGTATGTCGAAATTATCGTCCCGTTACGGCAATATCAATGTGCTCATTTTTACCGTGTTGTTATGGATTGGTGTTTGTATTACCGGGTATTTTATTTCTACCGAAATGCATTTTTATATTCTTGCCTCGCTGGTTGGTTTGGTGATGGGGGGCATACAATCGCTTAGCCGCTCTACCTACAGCAAGTTTATGCCCGAAACAAAAGACACCGCATCCTTCTTTAGCTTTTATGATGTTACAGAAAAATTAGCCATCGTAATCGGACTTTTTACATTTGGTTTTATTGAAGGCATCAGCAGCATCCGTCAATCAATTTTATCGTTGGTTGTATTTTTTGTATTGGGTTTTGTGTGGTTGTTGCTGACCTCCGTTAAACTTAAAAAAGAAGCAAATATTTTGTAATTTAGCCTATGGAAACAATTACTTTAAAACCCCGTAACAAAGAGGAATTTGCGTTAGTAGCTACATTAATGCAGCGCATGAATATCCCCACAACTTCTGCCAACAAAAAAAAATCAGCCGCTAAAAAAAAGGCAAAGGAAAATTTTTTAAACAGCCTGGAAGGCCGCTTGGATGAAGTAAAGCTGCATATGGATGGAAAAATAAAATTGAAAGATGCAAGAGATTTATTAAATGAAATATAAACTCAAAACTGTAATCAGCTTTGAGAAGGAACTTAAAGCACTGGCAAAAAAATACATTTCGCTAAGGAATGATTACGCCTTACTATTGGATGTTTTA
>JAYUBR010000516.1:0-1689 GCA_043740775.1 Ferruginibacter sp.
GATTAAAATAAATTTTCTTTGTTTACTCATTGTTTCAAAATTCATACAATAAATTTTAGGAAGTTAAAGTATACAAATTGTAGCAAATATGCAATGATCAAAAAAATTACTCTTTTAGTTTTGCGAGCGCTTTCCATTCATCTCTTTCCTGTTCAGCATCAGCCAGCAGACTTTCGAGCTCTGCAATACGGCCCGATTGCTGTTGCATTAAAAGGTTACGTTTTTTTAATTCGTGCAACTGGGATTGCAGATCGGACAACTGCGTTTGTAAGTAAGTAAATTGCTGCTGATGTTCATTGAGCTGATGCCTCAAATCATCTTGCAGACTCTGTGGTTGCTGACTTCCCGGGTTATGGGCAATAATTTTATTTATTGAAACCTGCAAATTTTCCAATTCCATTATCTGCTCATCAAGGCGGCTTCTTACTTCGCTATTTTCATTCATCTGCAGCTTTAATTCCTGAATTGTTTTTTGCTTGTTGGCAGCAATAAATTCACATTCGTTTATCCTTGCCTTCAGGCTTTCGTTTTCTGCTACCAGGTATTTTACCTTATTTAATAAACTTTGGTTATCGTGATTATCCATGTTGTATGTCTGCTGCATCAGTAAAGAATCCTTTAAAATCCTCTTGCAATTTTTGTAGAAATTTAAACTAATTTTCAGAAAGTAATTACAGTAAAATATGAGTTGCGAAGACGCAAATCACCTACCTCAAAGCAAAGTGGAATAATTTGTTTTAAAAAGGATAAAGAATTACCAGTTCATTATATAGAAGGTTAAAACTAACCGCAAACAATCAAAAAAAAGCGGAATGTGTTTAAACAAAAAAACTTCCGGCATTGCTGCGGAAGCTTTTTATTATAATTATTTTTTTAACCTTTTACCAAAGTCCCAACCCTTTCGCCTGTTACAACTTTCAATAAATTTCCTTCCTTATTCATATCAAAAACAATGATGGGCAATTCATTTTCCATGCATAAAGTAAATGCAGTCATGTCCATTACCTTCAGGTTTTTACTGATGCATTCATTAAATGTAATGTTTTCAAATTTGGAGGCATTAGTATCTTTTTCAGGGTCTGCAGTATAAATACCATCCACCCTGGTGCCTTTTAAAATAACATCTGCTTTAATTTCAATGGCTCTTAATGAGCCCGCAGTATCGGTAGTAAAATATGGGTTGCCAGTACCTGCGCCAAATATAACCACCCTTCCCTTTTCAAGGTGCCGCATTGCCCTGCGACGGATATAAGGCTCTGCAATTTGTTCCATTTTAATGGCACTTTGCAAACGGGTATATACGCCTGCTTTTTCAAGCCCGCTTTGTAAAGCCATCCCGTTGATTACTGTTGCCAGCATGCCCATATAATCTCCCTGTGCCCGCTCAATGCCTGTTTCAGCCTCATTCATACCACGGTAAATATTACCACCGCCTATAACAATGGCCACCTGCACTCCTAACTCAGTAATACTTTTAATGTCCCTGGCATACCTGGCTATCACATTGCTGTCTAACCCAAAATTTTTATCGCCCATTAAAGATTCGCCTGAAAGTTTTAAAAGAATTCGTTTGTACTTTGGTAGCATAAGCAGGATTTTTTTTGCGTTGCGAAGATAGAGGTTTTATACTGTCTGTATAAAATTTAAAGAATGACTGACATAAAAAAAGCGAAACTTTCGTTTCGCTTT
>JAYUBR010000517.1:0-5779 GCA_043740775.1 Ferruginibacter sp.
TGGTTTATCAGCCAGTAATGAATCAATTGCTATTTGAGCATAATTACTTTTTTTGTTTGTACAATAGCGGCTGCTGTTATAATTCCCCCTGTAATAAAGTGCTTGTTTAGTATTTAATAAAACTGCCTGTGGGGTAGAATAAACGCCGCAGGCAATGGCCAGTGAACTATCAAATAAAACCGGAACTGTGAGGCCATATTTTTCCTGTATTTTTTCGGCGGTATAACTTTTATCTTTCGTCATCACCACTACAGCAAAATTTATTTTATCAGCATAATCAACGGCAAGTGTTTTAAAGTGAGGCATATTAAACCGTGAACAGGGGCAATCGGGATTGAAGAAATGTAAGAATACAGGCCCTTTTTTTTGAGGTGCAAATTTCCCCTTTATATCAACATATTCTTTCAGGTTTACTGCATGGTATTTTGCAGGTACCGGCGTTGGCAAACTATACTTCCATTCACTGTACCAAAATAATATTCCGATACAGAAGAATATAAGAAGCAGGCAAAACCGGGGTAACCATTTTTTCATTTTTTTTGCTGATGGATATTTTTTTTAAATATTATATTCAGGGCTGATACAAGGAACGCACTTTGTACATCGCATCTTGTTAGATGATTAACCAAAACAGGGTAGAAATATTTCTACCGGTTTATCCGCCCCTTTATATTTATACAATCATTTTTAAATCATTCATCATTTAGCTCATTTAATGTAGTAAGTCTTCTATATTTCGGCCCTTACTCAATAATTGTAATATAGATGAGTTATGTAATGCTATACTTCTGTTTTACTACTACGCACTGAAAAACAGCGCTTGTTTTGTGAAGCAATTTTAGTAATCCTGAAAAAAATGTAAGCTGTTAACCAAACTGATTTTTTACAGCGTAGTTAAAAAATATCACTGGCCTGCTTTAAAATCAGTTAAAATTTAATTTTCAATTTTAAATGCTATGAGCAAGCCCTTTGCAAAAAGTATCAACGTTTTTTTAACCTCAGACAGGCTTATTGCAAATAACTATTTCAATAAGCATGATCCGTCACCCATTTATATGAGGCAGCTTAGTCATCAGTTTGAAGCATATATCATGGAATCCGTTAAATCGTCCAAAAGATATTCAGCCGTATTTTATAAATTGAAATGTGCAGGCGAAGACGATAAACAATATGCCGAACCATTAATATATGCTATCCGCCGGCACTTTGTAGTTAAAAAAGAAGATGCGGAAAAAAACTTTATAAAGTTTAAAAAACGCAACTGGATATTACTTGCCATGAGTATAGTAGTAGTAATATTATTTCAGGGTTTATTGCCAATAATATTGAATGCAGAAAAGGGTATTAATGCAGGGCTTATAAATAGCATGGATGTTTTTGCATGGGTATTATTATGGCATCCTATTGATGAACTGATGTTTGGTTGGAACTCGTACCTGAAAGAAATATGCCTTTTTAATAAACTGGCTACCGCCGAATCCATAATCATTGAAAATGAAAAAACTTATGTTGTTGATGATGCTTTGCGGGTGGTGGCATAATGTATTTGCACAATCCGAAGCAGGAATGGAGCAATATTATTATGTTGAAAATAAAGCTGTCATTATTAATCCCATTCTTTGGTATCAGTCTAATTCAGGGTGGTGTGCAGAAGGCAGGTATAATTATGAAGCAGCAAAAACTTTATCTGTCTATTTTGGAAAAACATTTGAAAATAAATCAATCATTTCATATACCATCAGCACAATGCTGGGAGCAGTGATTGGCAAATTTAAAGGGGGAGCCGTAGCGATAAATGCAGACGTTGAATACAAAAAATATTTTTTCTCCTTACAGTCGCAATACGTTTTTTCGATAGAAGACAGGAGGGCTGATTTTTTTTATCACTGGGCTGAATTGGGTTACAATACTTCCTCCCGGTTTTCTGTAGGATTGTCGCTGCAACAAACAAATCCATATAAAATAAAGTCAGTAACAGAAATTGGTTTTTTTATAAAAGCAACTCATGGTAACTGGACATTCCCGATATATATATATAATCCCGGATCGTATGAAAGTTACAGTGTTGTGGGTTTAAATTATGAGTGGAAAAATAATAAGCAGTTAAAAGATAGAAAAGACCAGCACAATAAGAAACTGAAGCAAATAAAATAAAATTTTCATACCGTAAATTCAATACTAAATATATATGAACATAGCACAGAGTTATTTTATAATAACAGGAAATGTTTTTATTTTATTATTCTGGTTTACCTGGTGGTTTAAACTACTGCTGGTACTATTGATAACCGCGGCAGCAATAATTTTTCATATTGTAAGGATAAGTAGTTTAAAAAATGCAAATGCAGATTTGGAAAGGCAATTGGTGGAACGGAATGAATTGCTGGTGTATGCTACAAGAAATGAGCAAAAAGCAAATGATAAAGCCTTGCTTGCAGAAAAAAATAAGGGCATGCTACTTTCCAGGCTAAATAATGAAATCCGCACTCCCATGAATGGTGTGCTGGGTATGGCAGGCCTTTTGGATGAAACGAATCTTACCAGTGAGCAAAAGGAGTACAACAGCACAATCATCAGTTCTGGCAAAACGCTACTGAAAGTAATTAATGAAATCATGATGAATGATATTTTGGAATACTCCAAAGTAGAATCGGGAAAAGAACTGGAAGCAAAAGACATTGATTTATGCAACTGTATAGAAGAAGTACTGGATGTATTTGCAACAAAAGCAGCCACAGCAGGAATTGATTTGCTGTATTATATTGAAGACAATGTTCCGCTACATATAGTGGGAGACATAAAAAGGTTGCGCCAGATATTAACAAATCTTGTTGAAAATGCCATCAGGGTTACTACTAAAGGAGAAATTTTTATTGGCATTCAGTTAGTAGAATGTAAAGAAAACAATGGTGTAAAACTGGAATTTGAAGTACGGGATACCGGAGCTGGCATGACAGCCGATAAAACAGCTTTGGTGGCTAAGAATTTATCTGTGCAAAATGCATCTTCGGGTATTGATATAATATCAGGTGTAGGATTGATTATTTGTAAAAAACTGGTAGCATTGATGGGCGGGTCAATAAAGGTAGCAAGTAAGGAAAAGGAAGGTTCTGCCTTTAAATTTACCATCCTGAGTAAGACAGGAATGAAGCCTTTAACCAAGCACATCCATTCTGAAATATCCGGCCTTGAAAATAAAAAAGTATTGATAGTTGATGATAACTTAAATGCGGGCGATTTGCTTAAAAGGCAGTTGGAAAAAATGAACATGGAAACATCCTCATCAACCTCTGCGGAAGAAGCTTTGGAAATTTTATCACAGGTGTCATTTGACCTGGTAATAACAGATATGAATATGCCAGTAACAAACGGGCTGCAACTGGCAGAATGTATCAGAAAGCAATATCCGGCATTACCTGTTATATTATTAAACCCTGTTAATGACGATCGTTATAAACAACATGCTGAAATTTTTGGCGCTGTATTGAGTAAACCAATAAAATACAGACTTTTACTGGATGCTATTTTAAGTCAGTTACGCAGTAAAGAAAAATCATCACCAGGTAAACACCAGGCCGGGCATAAATTGTCAGAGGAGTTTTCAAAAAAATACCCGTTAAAAATATTGGTGGCAGAAGATAATCCTGTAAACCAAAAATTGATAACAAAAATTCTCTCTAAACTGGGTTATCAGTCACAGATAGTTAATAATGGCAAAGAAGTACTGGAAGTGGTAAGCAGCAATCAATATGATTTAATATTGATGGATATTCAAATGCCTGAAATGGACGGGCTGGAAGCTACCCGTATGATACGTATGTGTCTGGAAGCACAGCCCGTTATTATTGCAATGACAGCAAATGTTTTGCAGGGCGACAGGCAGGAGTGTATGCAATCGGGCATGGATGATTATATCAGTAAGCCAGTTGAACTAAATGAGTTGGTAGGAATGCTGGAAAAGTGGGCCTTGCTGATTAAAGAAAAAAAACAAGTTTCCAAAAAAGCAGCAACCATATAAAGCACAGACCAGTTTGTATTTGTAAGAAAAAAACTACAAAGACATGAAGGTTATTATTAGCAATGATTAACAGAGTTTCTGCGTTTTTAAGTATGCTGCACAGGCAATAATAATTTAACCAGGATTCTTATGAAGAACACACCGTTTATTTTTTTTTGGATGCCGGGCATTTTTAAAAACGGTGTCCCTGTAAAAAAAATTATTTTTTTTATTTTTTTTATTTTAATTGTATTTATTTCTCCTGCGCAGGAAATTAAAATGTATAGCGGAATAAATTTTGTATTGAAAGGAAACATTTTTTTTGTAGTTAACAATACAGCTTTTAAAAATGACGGTACGTTTACAACAGATAGCAGTACCGTTTCTTTCACGGGCAATACCGATACAAGTACAGCATACATTTCTGGCAGCAGCAATACAAGATTCAGTAATCTGACGCTTGATAAATCTGCCTATGGAATTGCTGTAAAATCTTCCATAGAAGTAAAAAATGTTTTAACTGTTTCTGCGGGAAGTTTATATACAGACAGCAACCTTACGTTACTCTCTGATATTTATAATACCGCAAGGTTGGCGCCGGTTCCTTCATCAGGCGCTTATATTTATGGCAAGGCAATGGTGCAAAGATATATTCCTGCAAGAAGGTCCTGGAGGTTGCTGACAGCTCCTGTAACCGATGCTTCCACTATACACTCAAGCTGGCAAAACGGAGGCGTTTATGCGGCGGGCAAAGGAATGTATGTAAGTGGGCCCAATCCTTCGGTGGCAAACGGGTTAGATGCAAGTGCGCTCAATAACACTTCATTAAGAATGTGGAACTATACAACACAGGCTTTTAATAATGTAACCAATACCAATTGCGTTTGCTATCTTACTAATAATGGCAGCGCTGATAATATGGGATATTTTGCATTCGTAAGGGGCGACAGAACCTACAGCAATTTTACGGTGGGTAATACCAACATTACCACACTAACAAGTATCGGGCGATTACAAACGCAGGCACAGGTATTCAATGCTTCTGCAGCAGCCGGTGGTTATACCTTAATTGGTAACCCATATGCATCACCAATTGATTTTAATTTAGTAACCAGAAATAATTTATTAAAACGTTTTTACGTATGGGATCCGGCATTGAATGTAACCGGTGCATATGTAACCATGGATGATCTTAACAACACTGGCGTTTATAGTAAATCGGTAGCGGCTTCTCCGCAAACCCGGGAAATTCAGTCATCCCAGGCCTTTTATGTAGAAACGGCCGCCGCCGGAGCAGCGGCTTTAACCATTAACGAAAATGCCAAATCAACCACTAATATTACCAGTATGTTCCGTCCGATGGAACCCGTGCCAGGAATGGTTAAAGCTGGCAGTGTAAGAACAAATCTTTATCTTTTAAATGCTGATAATTCAAAGGTATTGGCAGATGGCAATCTTGTTGAATTTGGAAGTGATTTTTACAACGGCGTTAGCAACCAGGATGCCTTGAAATTTGGCAATGTCAATGAAGGCCTTGCAGCTCTGCGAAATGGCATTGCACTGGCTATTGAAAGAAGGCCCGTGATTAATTTAAACGATACTATCTTTTTTAAACTAACAAAAACCACGGCCCGTGGCTACCGGATGCAGATAATACCGGAGGGCCTTTCGCAGCAAAACGTACAGGCTTTTTTTGAAGACAGTTATTTAAAAAGCAGAACTGCGTTAAGTATTGTTGATACCTCTTCTATAAACTTTGTTATTGATGCAAATGCAGCTTCC
>JAYUBR010000518.1:0-1684 GCA_043740775.1 Ferruginibacter sp.
AAAAAGAGAAGCCCGGTTAATTTCATTGGGCACTAATGAGTATGTGCCGGTGGATGAACTTTTACAATCCGACAAAAAATCGGCTGTTCTTCAAAAAGCGATTGATTCGTTACCTCCGCAACGCCAACAGGTATTCCGGCTTTGTAAGCTGGAAGGGAGGAGTTACAAGGAAGTAAGCGAACTGCTGGGCATTTCACTTTCCACTATCAGTGACCATATTGTAAAAGCTACAAAGTCTATCCGTGACTATTTTGAAAATAACGAGGAAGGCCTTAGTTAGCTTATTACATTGTAGCTTTTGGTGCATCTTCCCCGGCTATGTATCCTGTACATTAAAAAAAATAAAAAAATGTTACGTTCCGGCAGAGGATTTCCTCTACCGGAACGTATTAGCTATACATCCCCCTGAAAATAATAAAACGATATGCAGAATTTATTTAGAAAATACCTTGATAACCAGTGTTCGCCGCAGGAGGTGCAGGAATTGTTACAGCATTTCAATGCTGAAAATAATGATTTGTTACTGAGGAGCCTTATTGCTGACCAACTGGAAGTAGTTAGTGAAAGTGAAGACCAGTGGAAAGCCGCTACAGAGCAGGTTTATATGTCTATAAAAAAACAAATAGTTGATGAAAAGGCAAAAGTGGTTCCTTTTTTCAGGAAAACATGGTTTCGTGTAACTGCGGCAGCAGTTTTGTTAGTGGGTGCTTTTGTTATTTATAAACCCGGTAAAAAGAATAATGAGGGCCAGACCGAAAAAATAAACACTGTAAAACAAGATATAGCACCCGGCGGAAATAAAGCAGTACTTACATTAGCAGACGGTTCGCAAATAGTATTAGATACTGCAGCAAATGGTAATCTTGCAAGCCAGGGAAATACAAAACTGATAAAATTAGATGGACAACTTGCTTATAATACTACCGGCAGCACTACAGAAGTTCTTTATAATACGATTACCACACCGAAGGGCGGACAATATCAATTGGTACTCGCAGATGGTTCTAAGGTTTGGTTGAATGCTGCTTCATCACTTCGGTTTCCTGCATCATTTGCCGGTAGTGAAAGAAAGGTAGAGCTAACCGGTGAAGGATATTTTGAAGTGGCTAAAAATACAGCAATGCCTTTTAAAGTAAATGTGGCTGGTAAAGGCGAAGTAGAAGTGCTGGGTACTCATTTTAATATTAACTCTTACCCTGATGAAGCGACTATTAATACTACGCTGCTTGAAGGAAGTGTGAAAGTAATTGGACTAATGACGAAAGACTCCCGGATGATTGCTCCGGGTCAGCAGGCACAGCTTGCAGCAAACGGGCAGATTAATATAAAGAAGCAGGTGGATATAAACGAAATAATGGCTTGGAAAGATGGGAAATTCCAGTTTGGCGAATCTGCTGATATTGCCACTATCATGCGGCAGATAGGACGGTGGTATGATGTGGAGGTAGAATACAAGGGAATAGTAACGGAACATATAGGCGGCACAATTTCAAGAAATGTAAATGTGTCAAAAGTGTTGGAAATGCTGGAGATGACGGGTACAGTAAATTTCCGGGTGAATGGTAAAAAAGTAACTGTAATGCCAAAGGTAAAATAAGAGAACAAGGGTTGACTAAAACAAAAACCGGAAGTGGTTGCAACACTTCCGGCGGTAAATTCAGGTTAACCTTCCCAATAATTATCA
>JAYUBR010000519.1:0-5757 GCA_043740775.1 Ferruginibacter sp.
GCATCTACATGATCCGGGCCGTTTTGTGCATCATCTTCCACAATAAAAACAACGCTCTCTTTCCACACCCGGCTTTTACTCAGGTAGTCAATAAACATACCCACAGCAAGATCGTTATCTGCAACATGTGCGAAGGGCGTTGGCCTTCCTTTGCTCATCCCTTCCGTATGATCATTGATTAAACGAAAAGTATTCAATTGTGGTAACGCATTAATAGCTACTAAAGAATCAAAATCCCTCTTCCACTGTCCTACCCTGGTGGTGTCTCTCACGTGCTGGTCCCAACTGGTATAGAAGCGACAAAAATGATTTTCAAGCACCGGAATATTGGCTTTGTAATCATCTGCAAACTCTCCATAAGTACGGTAACTAACGCCTGCTTTTTTACAGGCTCCCCAAATAAAATCACCTTTATTGTTGGCAATTTTCCTGGTTCCTTCTGCATCGTATTCTCCGCCGCGGCCGCCGTAACTTGTAACCCAGTTCTTTTCCAGGTAATCATTGGCGTAAGCCCCGAGGCTCCAGTTGTGGCCGTCGGCACTCACTTCTCCATCCACATAAAAATTATCCAGCAATACAAAATCCTTCACCAGCTTGTGTTGATTGGGCGTAACTTTTTCACCAAATAAAACCAGGCTGGTATCGCCATTGCCTTCCTTTACATCACCCAATACCTGGTCGTACGTGCGGTTTTCTTTTACAATATAAAACACATGTTTGATGGGTGATGCGTCGCCAATTTTTTGAGGAACCGGATTCCCTTGTTCGCCCTGGCTGGTTGTTTCTTTTTCTTTATTGTACGGCGTATTGCGATATACCTGTTGCGCATACACGCTGAGTTGTTCCGGGGTTGGCGTATCAATGATACTCATGGTGCCGGTAAACAACCCACCAATATATTGTTCCTTTACAGAAGCTGATTTATCATCGCCCTGAAATACTACTTTGTGTTTTTTATTGATTGGATTTGGTCCGTAAGGATTGGCCTTTGAGGTAAACCCCTTGCCATTGGTAACCCATATTTTTTTACCGATGGCTTTTACGCATGTGGGATACCAGCCCACAGGAATAAATCCTTTCGACTGACTATACCCTGGTTTGCTTACATCAAATACCGCCAGGCAATTATTATCGGCATTGGCAATGTACAATGTTTTTTCATCAGGACTTAATGCAAGGGCATTGGTAGTACTGCCGGGAGGTGCATCGGCAAACAGGGACGTAGACAGTGTTTCAACTACTGCGGCTTTTGCTACATCAATCACACTAACAGAATTATCATTCGCATTGGCAACGAATAAATATTTTCCATCGGCTGTCAGGCAAAGATCATTGGGATTATCTCCCACTACAACCTGCTTCGAAATGATTTTTTTATCCGTATCAAATACCACCACTTTATCACATCCCCAGCAACTGATGTACAATTGCTTTTTATCGGGTGATAACAAACAGGTATAAGCCTCTGCTTCCAGTTGTATTTGCTGTACCACTTTTTTGGTAAGCAGGTTTACGATATACAATGAGTTGTTGTCTTTTGTTACCACATACAAAATATGTTTCGCATCATCAATGGCCATACCGGCCGGAGAAATTTTATTGGGCCATTTGGCACCCAATGAAATACTGTCTTTTAACACCAGTTTATTTTTAACAATGGCATATTTTAATATCCGGTTATCGTTTCCCCCGCCTGCATACAAATATTTTTCGTCAGCGCTAAAAAGCAGCCCCAGCCAGCTTTTAGCAATTTCAATATTGTCAATTACTATTTCTTCAGCAATGTCAATCAACTGCAGGCTTTGATTACTTTGACCGTTGTTTGTAACGGCCATCCATTTTTTACTTTTGCTCACGGCTATGTTCAGTGGTAAATCGCCCAGTAAAAAACTTTTACCGGCGGGAGATAATTGCCAGCCATTGGGCAGCATTACTGTTTTTTGTGCAGCACTGTTTAGTGCTATTAACAATGCAAAAAAAGGGATGCAATATTTTTTCATACAAACTTCTAAATAAGCAATAAAGATACAAAATACAGCCGTGCAGTAAGGTCAGCACTTGTTTAAGTTAAAAATAACTATTGCTGCTTTTGTTTTGAAAATACTTTTGCTACAAAGAAAAAATACGGCTATGTTTTTACAACCAATTCAATAAATGAAAGAGAATACTTTTTCTGTGGAGGCAAAGCTGGCTAAAATTTTTATTTTCACTTTTATAATCACTGCCAATGAAAATAATGTTGTACTTTAAAGCCTTAAAAATAATTTGATGAGAGTTGTTCTTTTTTTACTTTTTACTTTTTTACTTTTTACTGCGCATGCGCAAAAAATAACAGTGCTTAAATGCGGGCAGGTATTAGATGTACGCACCGGGCAGGTAAATAAAAATGTAGTCATCATTGTTAAAGGCAACAGCATTGAAAGTATTTTGCCACCGGGTGTGATGGCAAAAATAAAAGCCGATACTGTAATTGATCTTTCCGCCTACACAGTGCTGCCGGGGCTGATAGACTGCCATACCCACGTATTGCTGCAGGGAGATATTACCTCCGAAGACTATGATGTACAAATTTTAAAAGAGTCTGTTCCGTACCGCACCATCAGGGCTGTTCGCAGTTGCAATATTGCATTACAGCAAGGCTTTACTACCATTCGTGACCTCGGTACGGAAGGTGCCGGCTTTGCTGACGTAGACCTTAAAAAATCAATCAAAAATAATATTGTACCAGGGCCAAGAATGTTTGTGTCAACATTAGCCATCAACAGCACAGGTCATTACCCCATCAGCGAAAAAGAATATGCGTGGGAGCTAACATTGCCAAAAGGTCTGCAGGAAATTACGGGTGCTGATGAAGCACGCAAAGCAGTGCGGCAGCAGATTGCCCACGGTGCAGACTGGATAAAAATTTATGCCGACAGGGGATATTATAAACTACCGGATGGCAGTTACCGCAGCAGTGCAAATTTTACCACCGAGGAGATAATGTCCATTGGCGATGAGACCCTTCGCAGCCGCCGAAAGCTGGCGGCACATGCCGTAACAAGAGATGGTATTCTTGCCGCCATCAATGCGGGTGCAGCATCTATTGAACATGGCTTCGGTATGGATGATGAATGCATTGCCCTGATGGTGCAAAAAAATGTGTATTGGTGCCCCACCATTTATGTAAACGAATTTGTAGCCGACGGCCGTGCAAAAGCAGGCAGCCATATCAATAAATATTTTGCTGAATCAGAACCAGCACTGTTTAAAAAAGCCATGAAGGCGGGTGTAAAAATTGCTTATGGAACAGATATCGGCGGGTACGACTGGGACATGCCTGAATCGAAAGATTTTGAATACCTGGTGCAGTATGGTTACACGCCGCTGCAGGCCATACAAACCGCTACCATCAATGCTTCCGCATTATTAGATCAACCACAACTAGGCGAACTGAAAGCCGGTAACCTTGCAGATATTATCGCGGTAAAAACTGACCCTACAAAAAACATCCAGGCATTGAGTGATGTACAATGGGTGATGAAAGATGGAGTGGTGTATAAATCTGCCAAATAGATTTTTCTACTCTCTGTTTTTTAAGTTTTCTGCATAACCATAATTAATTTAAAATAGAAAGAGCTGCCTTAATCTGCGATCCTTTTTTACCATTGGAGCTACCCCATCTGCTACCCGTTTATGCTCATCAGGCTAACTTATTCCGCCTTTATTTAAATTAAAAAGAATATACAGATTGCTGCAACAAAACAGGTAATAATTGCCTACTGTAGAATTAATTGCCGCAATTTATTTTTTATTTTCCCGTTATTGTTATTGTTGGGTATAAACAGAAGCTGAAAAGGTACTGGCACGATTTTATAACGTTGTTACATAAACAATCAGTATGAAAAATAAACTCAACATTAACCAACAACTTTAAAACAAAAATCCAATGCACACTCAAAGTACCAAAGCAAAAAAGAACAATACTTATATTTATACTGAAGCAGATCTTGGAGAAGGTTTATTACATG
Source organism: Ferruginibacter sp. (assembly GCA_043740775.1). GTDB lineage: Bacteria > Bacteroidota > Bacteroidia > Chitinophagales > Chitinophagaceae > Ferruginibacter. The sequence goes on from JAYUBR010000519.1 coordinate 4,011, forward strand.
CGGGAGTAAGCCAGCTGTATTGGATAAGTAAAGAGATAAATAAAAAATTAAAATCTTTGGCATCTTCCACTGGTATGGTTCAAAAAAATAGCTGCCACAATGATTTTTGTTATTGAAGAGATTGAGGTTGTTCAGACAAAAAAGGGTTTATTCGAACCACGGGTTTAACGGGACTCAATCTTCAAACGCAATACTGCTCCAATTTTCAGGCAAATGTGTATCGTAAATACCATGACAATTTAATGCCATCGCAGGGTGTGGTACAACCTCAATACCCCCGGCCATTAATTTTTGAAATCTTCCTAAAAACATCGTCCATACATCACCGTTTATTGGGGGCACAGTTCTTTCTTCATCCAGTATTTTCAGGCTGCTCCATGGTATGGCCAGTTCCAAAGTCCAGCCCTGGTCAACATTACTGTTATCATTCAATGTTCCCTGAACCTGAACGGCAGTTTGTAAGCCGGGCATGTCAAAATTTGTAAAAGCCCAACGTATGCCACGCGGATTAGTACCCTTCCAAAAGCTTGCGCCGCTGCGGTCATAATCGCCGCCAAAAGTGTACGCATGTTGCTGGTGTACATCAAACTGCGATGTGTTAAATCTGCCACTCTTTAAATAAGCATCTTTCCATATAAAAAATACTTCGTACACGGTATTGGCCGCATTTACTTCCAGCTCGTAGTAACAATCCCTGCCTTCTATAAAAAGCTCCAGATCGTTTTCTAAAAAAATAATGCTGTCCCTTTCTGTTAGTACTGCTGATACAAATGGTTCCTCAGCCTTAAAGGCAATGTATAAATGAGTGTCATTCCATAAGATAGCAGCCTGGGTGTTGTACATACCTGCATCGCCACTCACCATATCCACAAAGCGTTTGCTCCAGTTTGCCTGTTGCCATGTTTCCTTGTAAATGTTGCCATCAATTGTGATGGCTGTGGCGATTTTTTTTGCTGTATAATCTGTTTGTTTCATCTCTTAATTTTACATAAAAATAGATACAAAAAAAGGAGTAAAACTTTTAACATGCTGCATGCAATTTATTTTTTAAATAATCCCTTTTTGGGGGGATATTTTTAGAAAAGAAGTGATTATGGCATAATTTTACTGTTTCTAAATAAAACAAATAATTATGAAAAGGAATAAAGATACTGAAGCTGAACCTATTGCCCCGGAACTGAAACACGACACGATGGAATATGCGGCCTCAACAGAAGGCGACGACCAGTTGGACGCACCAGATGAAGACGAAGAAATTACCGCAGATGAGCTGGATGCGCTGGAAGAAGATGGAAGGGAAGATGAAGCCTATGCACTGGATGCAGCAGCAACAGACAGCATAGCAGATGAAGACAATTTTTTAACCACGCCGGATGATGTGGATGAACTGGAAGATGTTGAAGAAGATGATGAAAGCGATGAATTTAGAAGATAATTTATGACCATGCAAAGCAGGCCGGCACCAATTTACCGGCAGTGGTAAACTTATACGCCAATACCGGTTTAAAATTATTTTTGAAGTAAAATGTAAGAGCCGGCTCTTTTAAGAGGCGGCTCTTGATATATATGGAGTTGTTGAATGCAGAATTACTTCAAAGCGCAGTAACGGCCATAAAATGTAATATAAATAAAGTTGAATGAACTTAATTGTACTACCCAAATTTTGTACCAGTTCTTAACCAAGGAAATAAAATAAATTTAAAGGCATCAGCGGGCGCATGGTCTTATTATTTAACCATGTCAGATG
>JAYUBR010000520.1:0-1682 GCA_043740775.1 Ferruginibacter sp.
GATATTATTTTTACAAAATGATGAGGTGTTACATTCGTCTTAAGGAACCATGCATAGAAGCGGAGATACACTTCATCTTCACCTTTTGGAAACCGGAAAATTACATCGCCACCGGTATTTAAATGTTTAGTAGCCGTTATCCGCAATACTTTTGATTGAGTTGCTAATGAATCATAGTTTACAATATCACATACATCACAAAAAGATGTCCAGCCTTCAAATCCATTTTCAAATGAGGAGCTGAAGGTGACTGATTTATCGGCTGCAATATTATGATCAGCGGGATACTTTGAGGCTATGACACTTGCTGGTTTGTATTTGATTGAATCAATATTATTGCCGATTATTTTGCCGGAACTGCATGCAAAAAAATAAACCGTCAATAACATGATTATCGAGAAAATAAAATTGGCTGTTTTCATTTTTACATGCTTACGGTTTGTTTGCTGTAATAGATATTTTACCCATGATGTACCAACCATCTGCCAACTTTCCTTTAATAGCCAGGTTAATTTTTGGCTCCAACAATTGGTAATCTACAATAGCAATTTGCAGCTCATATTCGCCTGCAGGTAGCTGGCCCGGATAGATGGCATCATCGTACATATTATCACCTGGCAGCCATTCTTTTATTTTTGAATGGGTGATAAAAACCTGGTTGTATTTATCATTTTTTAAACGAATGGCGAATTGGTAGTCTTTATAACAGGGTGCTACGCCTTTGTTTTCCCACCAGTATTCAAAACTTATTTTTCCATTTTTATTAATGGTTGAAGGATAACTAAAGCGCCTTAACACAAAACGGTAACCCATTTTTTTAACCAGTCATCTATCATTGGATTTCATTTTTTTGGTATGGCAGATGACTTGCCATTAAAGGAAGACATGTGCCATTTAAGCGACTGATCAATGATGTATTTAACCTGCTCATCAGAATATTTTTCTTCTGTATCCCAGGTATAAAAAAAGCCGCATATCTCAAAAGATACCGCGGCCTTTTCCAGGCATCCTGCATATTGTATTCTACAATGGTTTGCGGATAATAATCGTACATGAGTGTCCAGCCATTTTTTGCTGCTGCCCAATAACCAAGATCACCGAGGCAATCCTGTCGCCAGCCGATAGGTGCTGCTGCATTCAATTTTAAATATTCAATATGCTTTTTTCCATGCAGCAAAGAAATGAGCGGCGTTTTTTTGAATGTTTCAATATAGCGATCCATCAGGTTTTGCATAGTTTGTGGCAGGAGCAGTTCAGTACTACCGCCTTCTCCGGCAGATCCAATGATAGAAGCATCAATACTTTATAAATCAGGATGGCCATCATAACGTTGCCCCGTCGCTCTTATCATTGCGCCAAAATATTTTGCATACCTCGGATCTTCGGGATCTACCAGCCACTTGGGCGTTACAAATTTTACATTTGGGCCCACCATTTTCCTATACCAGTCAGGAACATCCTGTTGTACAGCAGCCAACATTTAGTCGTATAGCCGAAAGCCCCCGAAATTAAAAAGGCTCAACATACAATGCAAAAGCCCCGGTCAGCAGAGACTGGGGTTTTTGGCTATACGCTGTTCAACATGGGGGGTAGAGTAGGCAAGGGCATTTCAGCCCAAGCCTCTCACAGAACCGTACGTGAAGCTCTCACTTCATACGGCTCTTCTCTTTCGGTATTAGAAG
>JAYUBR010000521.1:0-5740 GCA_043740775.1 Ferruginibacter sp.
TCCATCTACGCGGTGGCTCTTCATGGTTTCAATAATTTGTTTTTCTTTTTCTTCAATGTCATGCGATTGACCCATTAAAACCGAATATTTATTTTTATATGCACAGTCTTCAATACCACTGATAGCAGCAGAAAAAAAAGCTTCTGACAATTCGGGTAATACTACCCCAATGGTAAATGTTTTTCGCTGCTGAAAAAAAATAGCCGTTTGGTTGGGTTCGTAATTTAATTCCTTTGCGAGTTGTTGTACCCTCATTTTTGTGCGCAGGCCAATGCTGCTATGATTGTGCAATGCCCTGGAAACGGTTGATGCAGAAATATTAAGCCGCTTGGCAATTTCGGTAATGGTTGGCAGTTTGTTTTCCATTTTGCAACTTATCAAAATTTACGCAGGGATGAAAAATAAATTTGTGCAAACGATTGTCATCAACGATTCGGCGCTGAATGACAGGCAACGATTTTTTACATAAAAAAAATTACTTTACTTTAGCAATTATTATAAAAAATCAGTCTGTTTTTTACTAATCCATATCATTTCTTTATCATTAAACTATCAGTTTTAAGTACAAACTTATCTGGTTGTTGTACAGGTTTGCACCCATACAATTAGTGCAAGTCTTATTTATACATACAAAAATGGTATTTTAAACCCAAATCATAAAAAATAACGTTGCAAAAAATTCACATGAAGCATAAAATTGACTTTACAGATTCACTGGAAAAAATCGCCGTAAAAATATTTCCTTCTCCCGCATCCGGGTCAACATTCGTTGCTCAGGTAATTGCCGATATGATCCGTGAAAAGGAAACAGCAGGAAAAAAATGCATCATAGGCCTGGCTACAGGCTCTTCTCCCAAAACATTGTATGCCGAACTGGTACGCATGCACAAACATGAAGGGCTTAGTTTTAAAAATGTAATCACTTTTAACCTGGATCAGTATTACCCCATGGAAGCAGATGCATTGCAAAGCTATCATTACTTTATGCGCAAAAATTTGTTTGAGCAAACAGATATTGATCCCAATAATTATTTTTTGCCGGATGGAATGGTGCCCAAAGACAAAGTAAAAGAACATTGTGCAGCTTATGAAAAAAAGATAGCAGATGCAGGTGGCCTGGATTTGCAGATACTGGGTATTGGGGTGAATGGCCATATTGGTTTTAACGAACCGGGCAGCGGCATCTATACCAAAACAAGGTTAATTACTTTAGATAACAGCACCCGTATTGCCAATGCGTATGAATTTGGTAACATGAGCCAGGTACCCCGGATGGCCATTACCATGGGCATCAGCACCATCTTAAAATCTAAAAAAATAATTTTAATGGCCTGGGGGCAAACCAAAGCTCCGGTTATACAAAAAGCGGTTGAAGAAGACGATACTGAAGACATACCGGCTTCATTATTGCAAAATCACGACGACTGTACTTTTGTAATTGATGAAGGTTGCGCAAGCGAACTTGCCAGGATAAAAAAACCCTGGTTAACAGGCGAATGTGTTTGGACCGATAGTATGATTAAACGTGCGGTGGTAAACCTTTCGCTGCAATTAAAAAAGCCGGTGCTTAGCTTAACCAATATTGATTATAACGATAACGGATTAAGTGATCTGCTGGTAGAAAAAGGCGATGCCTACGAAACCAATTTACAGGTATTTTATTTATTAAGAGACAGCATTACCGGATGGCCCGGCGGTAAACAAACAGAACAAAGAATTCATCATCCCGAAAGAAGTGAACCGTTTCCTAAAAAATCAATTATTTTTTCTCCGCATCCCGATGATGATATTATCAGCATGGGCGGTACTTTTATGCGGTTACACAACCAGGGCCATGAAGTACATGTTGCTTACCAAACCAGCGGTAACATTGCAGTAACCGATGAATTTGTAACCCGGTTTATTGATTTTGCAGTTGGCTTTGAAAGTATGTTTGATATTGATGAAACAAAAAGTAAAACTGTTTTAGAAAATGCGATTGCTTTTTTGAAAACAAAAAAATCAACTGAAAAAGATACTGCCGAGATAAGGGATATTAAAGGATTGATAAGAAGGTGCGAAGCAAAGGCTACCTGTAAATATGTGGGACTGACCGATAATCAGATACATTTTCAAAACCTGCCTTTTTATGAAACAGGTACCATTGAAAAAAATCCGATGGGGGAAGAAGATGTTATCATTACAATGAATCTTCTGAATAAAATAAAGCCTCACCAGATTTATTGCGCCGGCGATTTTGCTGATCCGCATGGTACCCATAAAGTTTGCTTTGATGTAGTAATTGAAGCATTAAAAAGAATTAAAGCTACCAATGAACCATGGGTAGCCGATTGCTGGTTATGGTTGTACAAAGGAGCCTGGCAGGAATGGGATATTACTGAAATAGAAATGGCGATACCGATGAGCCCCGACCAGGTGATAAAAAAACGCAATGGTATTTTTATTCACCAGTCGCAGAAAGATACGATTCCTTTCCAGGGAACAGATGACAGGGAATTCTGGCAGCGTGCTGAAGAACGCAATGGCAATACAGCCATGTTATATGCGCAACTGGGGCTTACACAATACGCTGCAATGGAGGCTTTTGTAAGATGGCATTATTAGAATAGAACGATTCAATTTTTTGATAATGGGGTACATTTTGTACTCCATTTTTATTAAAAGAAAGGCGATTTGAAAAATCTTCAATACAATTAAAACCGGCTTTGGTAATTATTTCTACAATTGAAATTTACTAAAATATGTTATCGGAATTACTGTAGAAAATGATTCCCAGTTAATAGAAGCTTTCCTTTAAAAAATTTTTTGGCACAGTTATTTATAATTTTACTTTGGTTTTCATAGGATATTGGACAAAAAACGAGGCTGGATTTCTATCCTGGCTTCTCTTTTTAAAATGTTCTATCGCAAATTAATTCTAAATAAAATAGTTATGAGTGCAAAAAGAAATTTACTGATAGGTGTTGGAATAGGTGCTGTACTGGGTATACTATATGCACCCCATAAAGGGGCAAAAACAAGAAGGTTAATTGCTAAAAGAGGTACAGAATTAAGTGATGGCTGGGATAATTTAAAAGAAACCGTATGTACACTTTTTGAAAAAAATGAAAGTACTAAAGATGAATTTTTAGATGAAAGTTCTGCCACAACTTCTTATGCCAATTCTCCCCTGCACGACCAATGGGATGCCTGAATATTTACATCATTTATTAGCAATGACTTCATTAAGATAATGAAGTCATTTTTGTTTTAGAAAGGTGTCTTACGCTTTTATTTTTCCTCATACAAGTCTCCCTGCGATGCAAGTATTTCCCGGTATTTATTAAACAGTTTTGTTTTAGAAATAAATCCCGTAAACTTTTTGTTTTCACCTAAAACAGGCAGGTACCAGCTTTGCGTTACGTCAAACTTTTCCATTACTGTATGCATATCCTGGCCGGCATTTAAAATTGCCGCAGGTTTTTTCATAATAGATTTTATAGAGATTTTATCGTAGTAATCGGGTTGAAACAGTTTCTGTTTAATATCGTTTAATTCTATTATCCCGATGAATCGTTCCTTTGAATCTACTACAGCAAAAATATTTTTTTCACTTCTTTTTATCAGTTCAATTAAATCCTTCAGCTTTTTATCCGGCTGAATACTTTCATAATTTTCCTGCAATATATCTCCCAGTATAATGGAGGTTAAAATATTTCTTTCTTTTTTATGCGTAAATATCTGTCCTTCCAATGCCAGTTTTTTTGTTTCCATCGAATAGGGTTCATAACTCTTTACAATAAAAAAAGAAATGGACGAAACAATCATTAAAGGAATAAACAATTCGTACCCATTGGTAATTTCGGCTATTAAAAAAATTGCGGTGAGCGGGCAATACATTACACCACTTAAAACACCGGCCATACCCACCAAACTAAAGTTGCCTTCCGGTATTTTTATCATAGGGATATTATTGATTAATTTAGAAAAAAAGAAACCAAGATAAGCACCGGTAAATAAAGAGGGGGCAAAATTACCACCATTACCACCACCACCAATAGTAATGGCTGCTGCAATGGGTTTTAGTAAAATAATAAAGGCTGTAAAAGCCACCAGCGCCCAGTTTGTATTTAGTAAAGAAAACAGCCTGGTGTTATCTGCAAAATATGTAAAATTGCCATTGGCAACGAGCTTCACACTTTTGTATCCTTCGCCGAATAAGGGTGGGAATACAAAATAAATAACCATCAGCATCGCCCCGCTTAGCATTCCTTTTGAATAAGGATTTAGTTTGCTATTGTGCAGTTTCTTTTCTACATTTTTAAATGTTTTGGCATAGTATAAAGAAATAAATCCCGCTAGCAATCCCAATAAAATATAGAAGGGAACATTTTGATAATTGAAAGTTTGTTTCAATACAAAATTAAACAGCGACGCTTCCTGCAAAATAATTTTAGAACACAAAGCACCTATAACAGATGAAATGATGAGTGGGATAAAATAGCTCACAACCGTTTCTGCAAGCAGCACTTCAATGGCAAAAATTACCCCGGCAATGGGGGCATTAAAAACGGCGGAAATGCCCGCTGCCGCACCGCAGGCAATTAGCAGCGTACGTTCCTGGTAATTAAAATCTGTAACACGGGCTATGTTGGAACCTACGGCTGAACCTGTGGCAACAATCGGCGCTTCCAAACCCACAGAGCCGCCAAGCCCTACCGTTATGGAACTGGTAATAATGTGGAGGTAACTATGTTTCAATGGAATGAAAGAAGATTTTCGGGCAATAGCTTTTAACACCATCGCAATACCTTTTTCGATATGGCCGCCAAAAAAGCGCTTCACAATAAAAACGGTGATAAGCAATCCGATTGCCGGAAACAAGAGGTATGCAAACCTGGTAACCCGTATCACTTCTATCCTCAGCTGAATAAAATGCACCAGGGTTTTTAACAGTACCGCCACCATGCCCGAAACAAACCCTGTTAACGTAGCAATTACCATTAGAAACTGCATCCTGGTAATTTTTGTACGCAGGTAGTTAATTATTTTTTGGTAGAATGGTTTTATTAACGCCAATTAAAATGATTTAAATAACCCTGTTAATATGCAAAGATAGGTTGGTTAAAAGATACGTTTTGAACACAATATTTTTACTTGTCAACGAATTTTTTCCAAGCCTCCATTATTTCTATAGCTTAAAATTTCAACTGCAAAAGAAACATCAAAATACCGGCCGCAAAACCTGTCAGCGCAAGCCAACTGATCTTCTTTAAATACCAGATAAAATCAATTTGTTCAATACCCATTACCGCTACACCAGCCGCTGAGCCAATGATGATCGCACTTCCACCTGTACCTGTTGTTAATGCAAGAAACGACCAAAAAGGGTGATCAGTTGGGTAGGTTGATAAATCGAACATTCCCTGCGAAGCTGCTACCAGCGGTACGTTATCCACAAGAGAAGAAAGTATTCCCAATGCCGTGCCTATTAGAAAATCATTTTGTAAAGTACTGCTAAGTGATGCAGCAACTACGGTTAATATGCCATAGGATTGCAAGGCAGATACGGCCAATAAAATACCCAGGAAAAACAAGATGCTCGGTGTATCTATTCTTTGCAGTGCACTCGCTACGGTAAATTTTTCTACCTTGTCGGGATCCCTGTTTTTATGAATAACAGAATTGATTAACCACATAAAACCCAGCGCCAGTAGCATACCCATAAAAGGTGGCAGGTGAGTAACTGTTTTAAATACCG
>JAYUBR010000522.1:0-1674 GCA_043740775.1 Ferruginibacter sp.
GCACAATTTTACATTGAACCGGTTATCGGTTACCAGATTGATATGAATAACAGCCGGTTTAAACAAATCAACAGCGCTGTACAATTCACCTTTAAAAAAAGCAGGAAGTTTGAACTTAGTTTTAAGTTGGAAAGAAGCTGGCCGGTTTCAGTGATATCTTTCGATTCCGCTTTTACCGCAAACCCTTTACTGCCTTTATACACCATGGCAAAAAAGACAATACTGCCGGGAGCCTTTACCTTTTCTGCAGTAAACCGTTTTGCAGTATATGGTAAACATACCAGCAACATTTTTTTTGTTTTGGTAAGCTCTGGTTTTACGGCACAAAAAATAAGGATCAGTTACCAATACGATAAAAACGATTACACGATATTAAACCCGGATAAAACCCAGGACAGAGTGAGTCTTTTTTTGAGTTGTGGTGTGGAGTATATGCGGCTGCTTAAAAATGGCAGGTTGTTTTTTCAGTTAAATGTTTGCACACCACCTGCAGGTAAATCAATAAAATATCCGTTGTCTTTTAAATTTATGGCGCCTTTAAATTTTAATACAGGTTATTCTATCCCAATTAAAAAATCAGCAAGATGAGGAAACACAATTTTAAAAAGATATTTTATTTTTTGTTAGCTGGTTTTTTGCTGACAGGATGCAGCAGAAATGATACCCGGTATTTTGCTGATGCAGAAGATCCGGGGATAGCCATTTTTTCAAGCACCGGTAATAATATTTTCTCTTGCTTTATAGATGGCAAACCATGGCGTACTGTATCAAGAACCTCTGGTGGTTTTACCTACTATCGCATCAACTATGAAGTAGATATTTTTAAACAGGTAACCGGCAACGTAAAAGACACGCTGGTAATAACCTGGAAGGGTTATTTTGAGGGAAACACTGTTATGACTAATTCTTTTAGCCTCCATCTTGCAGTTGAACCTGGTTTTGGTTATAAAGAATTAAATTTTTTACAAGGGCAACGCCTCACAATAGATACTGCTATCAATTATTTTTCCAGCACTGTAAATGGTTTTAACTCAAAAGGCAAAGGCCATATTTATTTTCATTCTATCAGTTTAGATTCAATTGGCCCCGGCATGTATAGTGGTTCAATGTCAGGCTTGCTGGATGCGGATTTTAATACTTCTAAAATAACAAGGGGAAGGTTTGATCATTGGATTGCACCAGATCAGGTTCATTTTTAAACGGCCAGGTTTCACAGTAGAGGTTACACCTTTTAAAAAGGTGTAACCTCTACTGTGAAAGTACTCATCAATCGAAATTTGTACATCGCCCGGTAATGAGTTACAAAAAACGGTCTTCAGACCATCAACAAAAATATTTTATGCAAAAAATTATCGTCTCCTTGCTATTGAGCTTTATTTTAACGCAGGCTTTCGCTCAGCAGGAAAAAAGAACATCCACTTATTTGTTCGCTCAGTTAACCCCAACACTTCACGATCAGACATTGGGTAATAACCCGCTGGGTATGGGTTTGGGGTTCCAGACTTTTTTCAATACCAGGTCAAAATTCAAGCCCACTGTTGAAATTACGGGTGATATTTATCTTCCCCATGATGATGTGTTTAGAACGAACGGCGATGGTACTGCAAAGCTGGAAGTGCCAGGAATGATTAATCTTCTGGCAGGAGCCGCATTTGCGCCAGCTAAAAATATATA
>JAYUBR010000523.1:0-1670 GCA_043740775.1 Ferruginibacter sp.
CTAACCAGGAGCAGGTTACCTTTGATGAGTTCAATGATTGGTTTCCTCATTTTTCTCCTGATGGTAAATGGATCGTTTATCTTTCTTTTCCTAAGGAAATAGATCCCACCACGCATCCGTTTTATCAAAAAGTGTATTTGAGATTAATGCCTGCTGGTGGTGGAGTACCAAAGAACATAGCTTATATCTATGGCGGGCAGGGAACGATAAATGTTCCTTCGTGGTCGCCTGATAGTAAGAAGCTTGCATTTGTAAGTAATACAAAATTCTAAACATATTTTGTATTTGAAAAAATATAAAATAGCACAATAAAAATCTGATGGAAAAAAAATTACGCAGCCAGGATTGGTTTGGCAAGAAAAATAAAGACGGCATCATTTACAGGAGCTGGATGAAAAATCAGGGAATGCCTATGGATATGTTTGATGGCAGGCCGGTGATTGGCATTTGCAATACATTCAGCGAACTAACCCCCTGCAACGCACATTTTCGTGACATTGCGGAGAGTGTAAAGCGGGGTGTACTGGAAGCAGGAGGATTTCCTTTGGAATTTCCAATTATGAGTCTGGGAGAAACATTGCTTAAACCAACTGCCATGTTGTTTAGGAATTTAGCAAGTATGGATGCCGAAGAAAGCATTCGTGGTAATCCCATAGATGGTGTGGTGCTGCTAACGGGTTGCGATAAAACAACGCCAAGTACGGTGATGGGGGCTGCCAGTGTGGGCTTACCAACTATTGTTGTGCCTGGCGGGCCAATGCTGAATGGAAAATATAAAGGACAGGATATTGGCAGTGGCACACATGTGTGGAAGTTTGATGAGGACATGAAAACGGGTAAGATGACGCAGGAAGATTGTGAGTTTGCTGAAAGCTGCATGAGCCGGAGCATTGGTCATTGTATGACAATGGGTACCGCTTCAACAATGGCATGCATGGTAGAATCATTGGGATTAACATTAAGCGGCGCAGCTGCAATACCGGCTGCCGACTCAAGAAAAAAAGTATTGGCACAATTGAGCGGCAGAAGAATTGTAGAGATGGTTAAAGAAAACTTAACCATTGATAAAATATTAACAAAAGAAGCATTCGAAAACTCTATTAAAGTGAATGCCGCTGTGGGTGGTTCGTCAAATTTCATCATTCATCTTACCGCTATTGCCGGCAGAATTGGTGTTGATTTGAAATTGGAAGATTTTGATACCATTGGAAGTAAAATTCCGTTGCTTTTAAATCTTATGCCTTCCGGAAAATATTTAATGGAAGATTTTTATTACGCCGGCGGATTACCTGTTATTTTAAACGAATTGAAAGAACAGTTGTATAAAAATGTAATTACTGTAACCGGAAAAAATCATCATGAAAATATAAAAGGTAATACAAGCTGCTACAACGAAAATGTAATTGCCACTTACGATAAACCATTAATTTCAGAAGCTGGTTGTGTTGTGGTAAAAGGAAATTTAGCAATAAACGGAGCTGTAATAAAACCTTCTGCAGCTACACCGGCATTAATGAAACACAAAGGCCGTGCGGTAGTTTTTGAAAGCATTGAAGATTATAACAAAAGAATTGATGATCCGGAACTTGATATTGATGAAACATGCGTAATGGTTTTAAAATACGTTGGCCCGGTTGGCTATCCCGGAATGCCCGAAGTGGGGAATATGG
>JAYUBR010000524.1:0-1670 GCA_043740775.1 Ferruginibacter sp.
GCCAACTATAGGCTGAAGGTAGAAACCGAATACAGGGATAACTCCTGCTATTACACGAACATGTTCTATAAGGTCTGCTTCTGAATAATCGTTTAATCCTCCAAGGCTTACCAGGCCAAGATGATAACCATATTTTACGGCCAGCTCCGCTTCCTTTACCGCATTAAATGTAGTGCCAACAATGCCTGCCACTTTTATAAACGGCCGGTCTAACAGGGCCTTATCTATTTCTTCAGCCGCTAATGTCAAAACCGTTTCCAGTAGGTTCACTTCCGGTCTTCTAATCTCAAACTGTGTGGTGTGAACACCTACTGCTACACCCCCAACACCTGCGGCCATGTAATAACGTGTAAGCCTTCTTTGCCGGTCTTCATCCAGTTGCCGGCCTTCATCCAAAACCAATGGATGGGCGGGAATGATAGTACCCTTGTGCAGTAATTCCTTAACAGGTTTATTAAATATTTTCTTCTCCATAATATAAATTAAAATTGACCCGTTCTTTCCTGAAAATGAGTTGGTTTATTAATAACCCTGCCGCCTTCATTAATCCATTCAACAATTAGTTCAATCATTTTTTTAAGAGGGACTTTTGGATAACCAAACAGCCTGAATGATTCTGAAGCATTACTTAACAGCGCTGTATCCTGCTCCTGGTTTATAAATTCAGGTGTTTGCCCAAACAGCTTTCCAAACTCTTTTGCTAACCATCTAACCGGTATAGTTTCAGGCCCTGCAATATTTAAAATTTTAGATGGAACAGCACAATGTTGAAAGGCTCTCAAAGCCATTTCGTTGGCATCGCCCTGCCATATTACATTTACATGGCCCATACTTAAATCTATCAGCTTTTTTTCTTTAACTGACCGGGCTATTTCAAGCAATACGCCATACATTACATCATTGGCATAATTGAGGCGATAGATAAGAGTGGAGTTATTATACTTAGAAGAATAATACTGAAACAGGCGCTCCCTTCCCAGGCACGACTGAGCATATTCTCCAATTGGTTGTGGTATTACTGTCTCGTCAGCCCCTCCCATTAAAACAGGCATTAAAGGATATACATTACCGGTAGAAAAAATTACAATACGTGAGTTTTTATATTTCTGTGCAACACGGCCCGGAAGATAAGAATTCATAGCCCAGGTAAATGGTTCTTTACCTATAGTGCCAAACTTGGTTCCGGCTAAGTATAGTACATTCTCTGCGTCTGGTAATGCAGCAAGTTGGTCATCCTGCAAAAAATCAGCCTGGTATGTTTCAATGCCAGCACTATTTAGTTCATCCTGTAATCCTGCCTCAGAAAAACGGGAAGCACCTATTATACGTTTCTTTACCCTTGCACTATCCACTGCCTGTTTCGCAAGCTTTGCAAGAGCTGGCCCCATTTTACCTCCCACTCCTAAAATCAGAATATCTCCTTTCAATTCAGCAATATCAGCAACCAAAGCATCGGATGGTAACAATAATTGCCGGTACAATTCATTAATGTTGTTCATAATTATAATTATGTTTTCTTTAAAGAAAAGAATTTTTTTATCTTTAATTAAGAAGTATATTTCTTTTATTAACCAATAAGCCAAGATACCAATATCTTATGTATCCTGCAGTAAATGGCTGTATAAAACAGCGAGAACGTTGTCGGGAAAATTGTTGTTTTAAAGCAATCC
>JAYUBR010000525.1:0-1666 GCA_043740775.1 Ferruginibacter sp.
TTTGATGAGCAGTTTAAATGTGTGGGCAGTGGCTTTAGCCAGGTAGGCAGCAACAGTGTATTAAAAGATCATCATAGTGAGTTACAGAATATTGCTGTACCCAAAAATGGATATGTGTATATTTACTGTAGCAATGAAAGCCCGGTAAACGTGTTCTTTGATAATCTGCAGGTGGTGCAGACAAGAGGGCCTGTTTTGGAGGAGACGCATTATTATCCGTTCGGCATGCGGATGGAAGGTATTTGCTCTAAAGCAGCGGGCAGCTTGTCCAATCGATATCAGTATAATTCCAAAGAATTACAGAGCAAAGAGTTCAGCGATGGCAGCGGACTGGAGTACTACGATTATGGGGCAAGGATGTATGATGCACAGATTGGAAGGTGGGGAGTAATAGACTCAATGGCAGACAGTAGGCATGAAGGAATAAGTCCATATGCTTATGTTTATAACAATCCAGTACTTTATTCAGACCATGAAGGTAAGTTTGGATTTGCAGGAGCTTTAATTGGAGGGTTGATTGGAGCAGCAGCATCTTTAACTAAATCGGTCATTCAAAATGGCTTTGAATCTCTTGGAGATAGTAAGACTTGGGCAAAAGCGGGAGTTAATGCTGTAGCTGGTGCTGTTGTTGGTGCTACGGGAGGCTTAGCCTTATTATCAACAGCTGGTGCCACTGCGGCTGGTCTGGCAGCCACAGCTGTTACTTCATTTGGGACATCAATTGCCGAAGACAAAATTGATGGCAATCAAGTAGATTATGGGAAAGCAGCCGTTTCCAGTTTGATTGCGACTGCAACTTTTGGATTTGGTAAATATGGTGCAGATAAGTTAACGAAAAATGTAAGAGCTAATTGGTGGAATAGAGGTAATACCAATGCCCTTTTTAGATATTTAGGTAAAAACCCCTCAACAAACGTTGGTCAAATTGTGGATAGAACTCTTGATGTTGTTGGTTATGCTACGGGAAAAGGTATCGATTATTTTTTCCCTTCAACATCTACTGTATCTATATTATTTATAAACAGTAATAGTAATAAAGCTAAAAGTACGGTGATAGTTGAGCCTTTGCAGATAATCCCTCCTTATGACCCCAATAAAAAGTAACAACAATAAAGCAACTATGATAAAAAGGGGATATATTTTTATTGTATTCTTTGCATTATTTGTTGCAGTATCAAGAACATTTATGTACAGGTATTTTATAAGGAGAGACATTAGTGATATGAATCTAAATAGGGTTCTTTTACAAGGGTTAATTTTATTCTTGATATTTTTAATCCCAGGTTTATTGTTAGTTCGTTGGTATTATAGAATGAAGCATAAGAAAAAAGTGTAACTATAAAAAGCCCGGCACTGTGCCGGGCTTTTACATTTACGCTGCATAGGTTTTTCTTCCTTTAGCATCCCTGATGTAAGTATCAATTAAGTCGTAGAGTGTTTTTTTCTTATCATCTTCCAGGTGTTCCAGTTCCTGAAACCGCTTCAAAGTTTTTTTATCAAATCCATTGTGCAAACCTTCACCCACTAAATTATCTAAAGACACTTCTAAAGCATCAGCAATTTTTTTTGCGGCATCAATGGACGGCACTGCTTCGCCACGTTCATATTTACCGATCATCTCCCGGGATACACCGCTGTTGGCGGCCAGTTCTGTCTGGCTCCAGTC
>JAYUBR010000526.1:0-5701 GCA_043740775.1 Ferruginibacter sp.
TGAAATACTAAAGGCAAGTTAAGATTTTAATCACGAAACATGATTGCAATATTAATAATACAGGCTTTGTATCTTTGCATTTCACTGATTCTGATTCAATCAAATACATTACATGAAAAAAATCATCTTAACAATGTTGGTAATTTGCACCATTGCAGCAGGTTTGTTATCCTGTTATTCAAGCCGAAGAGGCACTGGTTGCCCTATGACAGAAAAGATTATTCATTAAGATAGTAACCCCCTGAAAATTATATGAACTGGATTGAAATTACAAATGAAGCGCAACTGAGCGAGGTTAAAAACCTGTCAAATGCCAAATCACAGCTTATTTTTAAACATAGTACCCGCTGCCCAACCAGCAGTATGGCTAAAAGCCGTTTGGAAAGAGTAACCTCTCCGGAAGGAATTGATTTTTACTACCTGGATTTAATTAAACACAGAAATATTTCCCAAAAAATAGCAGATGAATTTGATGTAAGCCACCAATCGCCGCAGGTTCTATTGATAAAAAACGGCGAATGTGTATACGATGAAAGCCACAGCGGTATTACAATGGATGAGATTGTGGAGCAGTCTGCAGCATAGCCCAACAACTGTTTTATTTTACGGTGAGATTATGTAAAACCCGTCTGATGGGTTTTACATTGATAATAAAAATGCTTTCAACAGATCTGCCCTTGCAATAATTTTAGTGCTCTTTTTTTCTAAGAGTAATTGATTTTGAACAGACGCTGGTATTGTTACTGCTTCTCCAATTACAGGTTCTACCACATCGTAAAATTTTACAGGATGTGCTGTTTCAAGTACAATACCTTTTTCCGCAGGATGTTTTTGTAAATATTGTTGTAGTGCAAGATACCCTACTGCCCCATGTGGGTCTAATAAATACCCTTCCTCCTGATACACTTTTTGCATAGTATCTTTTGTTGCAGCATCTGTAATACTACAACTGCTTAATACATTTTGAAGATTAGCAAACTGATGGTGAAAAATTTCGAGAATACGAATGAAGTTACTGGGGTTACCAACATCCATTGCATTGGAGATAGTAGCAACAGCTTTTTTAGGCTCATACTTTTCTGTCTCCATAAATGCAGGCACAACGTCATTGGCATTGCATGCAGCAATAAAATGTTTTACCGGCAAGCCGGAAACGTGTGCCAGTATGCCAGCGCAGATATTGCCGAAATTGCCGCTGGGCACCGCTATTACCGGCGGGCTATTTTTTTGTGTCCATTGTTTGTAAGCAAAGAAATAATAAAACTGTTGCGGCAGCCATCTTGCAACATTGATTGAATTGGCCGAAGTAAGAAATAATTTTTTATTCAGCGTTTCATCTGTAAATACCTGCTTCACCATTTGCTGACAATCATCAAATGTACCGCTAACTTCCAGCGCATGTATATTTTTACCGAGTGTGGTTAACTGTTTTTCCTGTACCGAACTTACCTTACCCGACGGATACAATATAACTACTTCTACCCCATCCACATCGTAAAAACCATTGGCTACTGCGCCGCCGGTATCGCCTGACGTTGCCACCAGTACGGTTACTTTTTTATCCAAACCTTTTACAAAATAGCCAAGGCAGCGGCTCATAAATCTTGCACCAATATCTTTAAAAGCCAGTGTGGGGCCATGATACAGCTCTAAAGAAAAAATAGCATCTGTTACTTTCACTAAAGGAATATCGAAGTTGATTGTTTCCCTCACAATTTTCCTTAGTTCTTCTTCTGGTATAGCATCGCCTACATAAGGTTTAATAACCTGGTATGCAATTTCTTCATTTGAATAGCTGGTAATATTTTCAAAAAATTCTTTTGGCCGCATGGGTATTTGTTCGGGAAAATACAAACCCTTATCTGGCGCTTGCCCGTTAATGGTAGCCTGTTTAAAATCTACTTTGGGAGATTGCTTATTGGTACTGTAGTATTGCATGCTTCTGAATTAAAAATTAATAATTAAGAATTAATAATTATAGACAATCATTGTAAATGGATGGTTGATTCGACATCTGGTTTTTACTCTTAACTATTTTGAATAGGTATTCGTCATGAAAGAATTTTTAATTTTTAATTACTAATTACTGTTACTCCTGTTTGATTGATAGTAGTAACATAAGTATGGTAATCCAAACCAATACGGTTGTAAATTTCTTTCATCACATTTTCTACTGCAATGGCGGTTGGTTCATTTTTGCTCAGCATAAAAATGGAAGGGCCTGAACCTGAAATTCCACCACCCAAAGCGCCTGCTTCTTTGCATTTTAATTTCACTTCATCAAAGCCCGGAATTAAAATACTTCTTACGGGTTCAATGATCACATCTTCCAGCGACCGCCCGATTAATGGCAGGTCATTTTGAATGAAACCCGCTACCAGTCCGGCTATATTGCCCCATTGCCTGATGGCATCTTTTAACAGCACCTCTTTACGCAAAATTTGCCGGGCATCCGAAGTACGTACTTCTATCTGCGGATGTACAATAGTTACATACAATTCCGGAGCAGGGATGGGTACAATATCCAACGGATGAATACTACGAATCAACGTAATACCACCATAAATACAGGGAGCTATATTATCAGCATGTTTTACACCAGAAGCCACTTTTTCTCCAAACATTGCAAAGCGCACCAAATCCTGTTTTGAAAAGAAATTGCCTAACAAATAATTGGCACCCACCACAGCACCGGCAGCACTGGCCGCACTGGAGCCTATGCCACTGCCAGGTTTTATTTTTTTGTGAATGGTTACTTCAAAACCAATATTACCGGGTAATTCATTGATCATTTCAACCAAAGGAGCTCCGGCGGTATTTTGTGCAGGATCTAACGGTAACGGGTAGCCGTCTGCACTGATGATGATGATCTTTTTTTCATCCAGCAACCTGATTTCCATTAAATCATTAGGTTCGTGCAGGCACATACCCAATACATCAAAACCACAAACCAAATTGGCCACTGTTGCAGGTGCTAAAACTTTTACAAGCAAGCCCCTATCCTCTAAAGGGGAACTATTATGTTTTGATTTTTGCGCCTCTGTTTCGCTTTGGTGTTCATTCATATCTCCTTATAATTTTGTTCATTTCTCAAGAAATTTTTTATACACGTGATGCTTTGATAATGTCTCCAAATACACCGGATGCGGTTACATCGGCACCAGCGCCTGCACCTTTGATCACCAATGGCTGCTCCACATACCGGTCGGTATAAAACAATATGATGTTGTCTTTGCCATATAAATGATACAAGTCATGCTGCGAATCGATGTGCTGTAATCCTACTGATGCTTTACCATCTTCAAATGACGCAACAAATTTTAATTTGTTAACTCCTGCATCAATAAATAATTGTTTAAAATGTGCTTCCTGTTCTTCCATGGATTTGTAAAAATCTTCAACAGAACCTACCATGCAGGCTGGTGGCATAAAACTATTGTTTGCTATATCTTCCATCTCTATCACATTGCCTGCTTCCCTTGCCAATATCATTATTTTGCGCATCACATCTTTACCACTTAAATCCAGTCTTGGATCAGGCTCTGTATATCCTTCTGCCTGTGCCTGGCGAACAATGGTAGCAAAACTTTTTTTACCATCATAATTATTAAAAACAAAGTTGAGCGTTCCGCTTAATACGGCTTGTATAGTATTGATTTTATCACCGCCCCGCAACAGGTCGTTCAATGTTCCTATAATGGGTAAACTGGCTCCCACATTGGTTTCAAAGAGAAATTGCGCATTGAATTCGCGGGAAAGATTTTTTAATTTTTTATAATACTCATAAGAAGAAGAGCAGGCTATTTTATTGCAAGCCACTACCGAAATACTTTTTTGTAGTAACTGTTCATAACAAGTTGCTACCATTTCATTGGCGGTAACATCTGCAAAAACTGCATTGCGTAAATTCTTTGATTGTATCCTTTCAATGAACAACTGCATATCCATTGTTTCACCATCGTTGATCAATAATTCTTTCCATTGTTTCAGGTCAATGCCTTCATCTTTAAAAAGCATTTTTTTACTGTTGCCCAGGCCTACTACATTTATTTTTAAATGCAGATTTTGCAGAAGGTATTGCTGTTGCTGCAGAATTTGGGCTACCAGTTTTTTACCTACATTGCCCACACCGGCTATAAACAGATTTATCTCTTTGTACACTGTTTCAAAAAATTCTTCGTGCAATACATTGATGGCTTTTTTTACATCCTGTGTAGATATCACAGCAGAAATATTTCTTTCAGAAGATCCTTGCGCAATAGCACGAACATTTACCCCATTACGCCCAAGGTTACCAAACATTTTGCCGCTGATACCAGGATGACTTTTCATATTATCCCCTACAAGGGCAACGATAGCCAAATCTTTTTCAACAATGATTGGGTCTACTTTTTTGGTTTCAATTTCATACGCAAATGCTTCATCAATGATGGTCTTAGCAGCATCGGCATTGGAGGCATCAATACCTACACAAATTGAATGTTCAGAAGAACTTTGTGTAATCAGGATTACATTGATTTTTTTTACTGCCAAAGCTTCAAATAATCTTTTTGAAAAACCGGGAATACCTACCATGCCACTACCTTCCAGGCTTAGTAAGGCAATGCTGTTAATACTTGAAATACCACGGATGCTATTGGTGTTATTGCTGGTTTCTTTTTGAATAACAGTACCATTATCCTGTGGTGCAAATGTATTTTTTATCCAGGTTGGTATGCCTTTGCTGCTCACCGGTTGTATGGTGGGCGGGTAAATTACTTTGGCGCCAAAATGAGACAATTCCATTGCTTCCTGGTAAGAAATCTGTGGAATGATTTTTACATTCGTTACAAGCCTTGGATCAGCGGTCATCATGCCAGATACATCTGTCCATATTTCTAAAACCTGTGCTGTCAGTGCTGCCGCTACAATGGCCGCAGTATAATCAGAACCGCCGCGGCCCAGCGTAGTGCTGGCTCGGGTATTATCCGAAGCAATAAAGCCCGGCATCATAAACAGCGTTGATTTGGATGCAGCAAAATAGTCGGCTATTTTTTTATCGGTGATTGAAAAATCAACAGCGGCTGAACCATAATTTGCATTCGTGATGATGAGCTCTGCGGAGTTTACCCATTCGCAAGCTATTTCTTCTGTATTTAATTTGGCAGCGATAATTTTAGAAGATAAAATTTCTCCATAACTCACAATCCTGTCTTTAGTACGTTCAGATAATTCTTTCAATAAAAAAATGCCTGTGCAGATATCTTCAATTTCGTTGCACAAAGTTTTTACCAGACTCAGTACCGCACTTTGTTGTGTAATGGTGATGAGTTCCTTTACAGTAGTAAGATGCCGTAATTCAGCTTCATGTAATTTTTCTTTATAGGTTTCATTGCCTTCGGCAGCCAGCTGGCTGCATTGTAATAAAATATCCGTTATTCCACCAAAGGCTGATACAACCACAATTGTTTTATCTGCTTTAATTTTTTCCTTAACAATGTCAACTACCTTATTAATATTTGCCGCGTTGGCTACAGAACTTCCTCCAAACTTTAAAACCTGCATTTCTTTTATTTATGTATGTGATGTAAAAAATTATTGTTGCAATAATTCATGGTATGAAAAAACAGCAATCGCCCAAAGGTAATATGAAAGTGTGTAACCCTTAACGGGTTGTACCTGTTGTAATAATGGTGGTACCAATAGCAGGGATTGCTAAAGA
>JAYUBR010000527.1:0-1665 GCA_043740775.1 Ferruginibacter sp.
GGTAAACTAACCCGTTCATTTTTTTCAATAATTTTAAGAAAGGCAGGCGTTTCCACCAGCTTTAAGCGCACATATAAACCTACCCAAACCAATAACGCACTTGCAATAAACGGAATGCGCCATCCCCAATTAAAAAATTGCTCATCACTCATGGTGTTGCCCAATAAAAGGAATAAAGAAGTGGAGAGCAAAAAACCAATGGGTGCACCCAATTGCGGAAACATGCCATACCAGGCTTTTTTACCCGGCGGGGCATTTTCTGTAGCCAGCAATACGGCGCCTCCCCACTCGCCACCCAAACCAAGGCCCTGGGCAAAGCGCAATAAGGCCAGAAATATGGGTGCAGCAATGCCTATCGACTGGTAAGTTGGCAGCAGTCCTATTATCACAGTGGCGCATCCCATTGTCATCAGTGCAGCTACCAGTGTTGCCTTGCGGCCAATGCGGTCTCCAAAGTGCCCGAATAAGGCGGCACCTACCGGCCGGGCAAAAAAAGCCAGTGCAAAAGTAGCCAGTGATTGCAAGGTTGCCGTGGTTGCATCTGCTGAGGGGAAAAATAATTTTGGAAACACCAGTACTGCTGCAGTGGCGTAAATGTAAAAATCAAAAAATTCAATGGTGGTTCCGGCAAGGCTGGCTATAAGCACCCTGCCTGCTGAGTTGGGTAAAGGATTATTTTGTTGTACACTCATCTGTTTTTTATTGGCTGTTGGTTTATGGGCAATTATTCTGCAATGGTATCTGTTTTAAAAATTGAAACCAAAAAATAGTGGCATCCCAATTTCACACAAAGTGAACAAAGAAAACTACGAACGCAAAGCTTTTATTCGTTGCGATATTTGTATTGGTAGTTTTCTTTGTATGAAACCATTGCTATTTAATGCAGGAGGAAACCTGCGCCTGAAGAAATTTTCTGGCTGACACACCCACCCCGGAGAAAGATTTTGCTGGCGGGAACGAAAACTAATTGTCTTTATCTTTCAGTTGGCTTTCAGTAATAGGAATATGATGACCTTTTTTATCAATCCAGTAATATGCTGACTTGTTGTTGATATAGATTGTCTGACCATCCTGCCCCTTTTTACCATCATATACTTTATCAACCACTCTTGCCTTTCCTTTCGCTGCCAGTTCCGCAGTTTTGTCGCCTACCTTTTTAGCACTTTTACTAATGGCTTTGCCTGTTTTGCGGGCAGCTTTTTTTAAATCCTGTCCCGCAGTTGTAGTGTCCTGGGCATAAACATCAGCAGAAGCTAAAAGGCTGGTGGCTACAACAGCCAGGCACACAAATAATTTTTTCATAATTATAATATTTTATTGTTTCCCTTAAAATGCAAATGGCATGCCTGTTAAGGAATTGATATTAAGCCTTACTTCTATAACTGACTGTGTTCTATAATTTGTGGAAGATAAAATACATTGGCAGGAGAAATGAGCGCCTGGGGCAAACACTTAACCCAATTTGTCAGCATTGTTTGCTTTTACTGTTTACTGCTTCGGTTCGTGTCTGCAACTACAGGAATAATAATTCCTCTGGCAACACAGCACTTTTTGAACAGGCTACCTGGCTGCAGAAGCCTTTCCACTTACTATTTTTGCCCTGTGCCTGTAATAGTATAATATGCATCTTCTTAGTTGTTCAGCCAATACAAGTTTGGGGTTACT
>JAYUBR010000528.1:0-5697 GCA_043740775.1 Ferruginibacter sp.
AAATTTCGAGAACAACTACTCCGGTAAAACAATAAAACAATCATTCAGTTTCGGCGGGGATTTCACAGCACACGCTAAAATAATAAAACAGCTCCCGTGGAAACCCCTCCGTTGCATACACAGCATCAATAAAAGCGGCCACTTTCTAAACCGCAATAAGTCACCACTGTGTTATTGGCACCAGCTAAAGCCACAAAAACGGAGAAAGAGATCAAGCTATTTGTATATTTACGCTGCGTCGGGGTTTCGCGGCAAGCGCTTTTTATAATTGTTGATGATCGCTGTGAAAACCCCGGCGAGACAGAGTTAGACCAATGGCTTAGTTGGCATAAAATACATCTTATCAATTGTTTTAGTAACCGGTCGGCACAGTAAGCCTCCCGCAGCTTGCCCGCTCGCTATTGCTGTTGGGTGTCAAAAAAAATCTCACCTGGAGATGTAAATGCAATAACCATTATTAGGATTTATTTGAATACTGCATTATATTTATGCAGCGACGGTAAAGCGAGCGATATTATACACCAGCAGACATTTTTGATCATCTTCATTTATGGATTGCAACGTTTTCGGCTATGCTTTAAAAACCCGTTAGATACCTTAATAAGAGTAAAACAACCTATAATGGAAAAAAAACTGCAAAACAACATCGGGTATTTATTTATTGGAATTTGGCTATGCGCACTTATCGGCTTTCACAAAACCTACACAATCAATTTTCCTGAATTTACAGGATTTCACTGGCAACAGCATTTTCATGGCACTATGTTAATGAGTTGGTTTCTCATGCTCATTATCCAGCCGTTTTTAATAAGGTATAACAAGCCTGATGTGCATCGCAAACTGGGGAAATTGGGCTACGTATTAGCTCCGCTGGTTTGTTATTCTATCTTTTTGGTAACTAAAATGATTTATTACCGGGAAACCGTAACGCGACCTGAAGAAAGTGTTTTGGCACAACTCTCGCTCGATATTCCTACTATTTTTATATTTGGTTTGTTCTTTACGCTTGCTATGATAAACCGTAAAACGCCGGCGGCGCATATGCGTTATATGATTGCTACTTCTCTTTTGATGATTGGTCCGGGGCTTGGCCGGGCTTTAATAATTTGGGGCGGAATACCCTTTCCCGTTTCAGTAAGTATAGTGTATTATATTTCTGAAATAATAGCAGTCCTTTTTTTGCTAAACGACATTAGCAAGGGAAACAATTTTAAACCGTTTTTAACCATTACGATCATTCTTGTTGTTAATCACATATGCTGGGCCTTTCAAAATGCCGCCTGGTGGCAATCAATAGCTAAATGGTTTGTTACACATGCCTTCTGACAACTACTTCAATATAAATTGGAGATTTTAAATTAGCATTACTATTGCCGGTATTAGTCTGTTGCAAGTTGAAGCCGGGTATTAATACTGGTATCACCCCCCAGGGCAGGAATGGAGCGATGACCTTCCTTTGCCGGTCGCCTTGCAAGGGTCTGCCGCTTGCAAACCTTGATTGGCCTTTCGCCTGCACCAACAGCTTTGTTGTTGATATAATTTACATTCTTATTAAATGCCTTAGTAAGTGCCCTGCACAGGAAACCTGCCACACTTTGCCTGCCCCTCATTCCTGTAGTGAAATTATGTGCTTGACCTTTGCGACAAAGTTTTAGGCATTACATCTTCACGGCTTCACGGCAACACAATTTTGAGGTAACAATTACGTTATAAACTAAACTTTAAAAAAATGAAAAAGATAAAATTCACATTAATGATTGTTCTAGCAGGCCTTTTTGCAATTACATTGAATAGTTGCAAAAAAAGTGCAAACGAAAACCCGAGAGCAAGAATTATAAATAATGGGACACAAAAAGCCAGTGTACAAATTAAAACAACAAACGGAAATACAGTAAACATCAACAATGTTGACCCAAACGCATCTTCTGCTTACAGTAGTTACGCAGCAGGACAAGTTACTTTTACTATTACTGTAAACAACAGTAATTATGTAAAAATATTAGATATTGGAAACGGCTACGACTATGACATTGCTATTGACGCCAATAATAACATTACTTCAATATCTATTCATAGAAATTAGTAATAAATAATTAAATAAACCTGCCAATAAAAAGAAACAGAAGACACAAACCAGCCCCACAGGCGCAGTAATGATACGATGGCCAGAGCGATGGCCTTCCTGTACCGGTCGGCTAGCAAGGGACTTTTATTTGCAAACCCTGATTGCACCTTTCGCCTTGACCAACGGCTTTGTTGTTGTTATAATTTACAGTCGTATTAAATGCCTTACTAAGCGCCCGGCACAGGAAACCTGCCACACTCTGCCTGCTCTTGCAGTACGGGCACAACAACGCCTGCACGGGTAAATAGCAGCTTGCAGTTAATGCAATTGAATACGTTCATAGCTCTGCAAGATTTTATTTAACAGGTGTACAAGGCACTTATCCATTACCAGCTTTGTAAAGATGGAAGAAGCGGATTTTAATAAAAGCAAAAAGTAATCCTTGTACACACAAGGTCTCCGGCTTTACTTAAGCTCGTTGAGACGTGCCGGGAAGGAAATAATTTAAATTAAAAAGTAAAACCCGCAATAAACTGTTTACATACAGTGTATTGCGGGTTACTAATGTTATTGTTGCCCAATAACATGTTAGTTACATTTTATGCTTCATTCCTTTATCCATTTTCATCTTGCCCATCTTTCCGTCCATATCACATTTATCTCCTTCCTTCATCATCATCGTTTTACCATTTTTCATTTTACAGGTGCCATCCATCATACATACAGTACCATCACTCATAGTCATGTCCTGGTCCATCGCCATCATTTTTCCTTCCTTCATCATCATCATTTTACCATCCTTCATCATCACGCAATCTTTTTTCATGCCCATTTTATGGCTCATTTTGTGATGCATCTTTTTTTCCATTTTCTCCTGTGCGAAAACATTGCCTCCTAAAATAAAAGCAATGGCAATAATCAATAATTTTTTCATACTTACAAGTTTGTGGTTTTATCAGCAAAGCTGGTATCACCGGTTTAAAAAAATATATACCTCAATTAATTACGAAAGTTTAAGCATCCCGGTTGCCATGTTTTACCGCTGCTTACTTAAATGGTGTTAAATAGTTGTATCGTTAGGCAGTACCTGCAGCGCAACAACCAGTTTTAATAAATAGCTTTCTGCAATCCTGCTATCTACGCCAATCATAGGTTATAAAATTTATTTAGCAAAACGTCAGCAGGCGAAGGTTGTTTACGAGCTTCGCAAGCAGAAAGTGTAGTTAAAGGTGGCGCTCCAAAGCTACTTAACTTTTCAATTACTACTGTCATGGGATCTGTCGAATCCTTCCCCCAGACTGGTTTAGCTCCGGGGGGTGTAAGTTTTTCCATTGTATTCATTTTTTCAGCATTGTTTTTTTCAGACTTTATGCCACTACTGTCTGCTGCGGTATTTTTATCAGTAGTAGAATTATTGCCACATGATATAAGCAATACCAGTAAAGAAATGCCCACTGCCAATGTTTTTTGAATCAGTAAGTGAGGTGTGCGCACTATATTTTTTTTAGTTACTATCATATTGCCAATATACATGCCTGATATTTTTTGTACCACCTTTGTTATTTTTATAGTAGCAATCAGCTTACATTAGCCTGGAAACGGTATACATATTTCCTTCGCAGCAACGTCTGCTCCCGAGCCTTGTGTGTTGGCCAGGGACCTTTGTGTACTACGGAGCGATATTTTATTAGATAAACGAAATGCTTTTCTTTTGGAGGCACAAAATAATTCAGCCGAAATTCAGTCCCCTGACAGAAAAAACAATGACTTATTCTGAATACATCAAGAAAAGAAATGTAGCAATTTACCGGCTGCGTAAAAAAGGAAGTTTACTGAAAGAGATTGCCTTAAAATATGCGGTTAGCACCGAACGTATAAGATAAGTAATTTATAAAATGGAACATAAAGAGCGAAAAAGAAATAATAAATAATAAATAAAGTAATTCGAATGCAGTCAGGCATTAATTAACGAAAAATGATAATGCCTCAGTATGCGCCGGAATGCATTAACCGAACGAAATCATAATTGGCGCTGGATCGGATAGCTATCGGATGAGGCGATGGCTTTGCGGCGGGGTTTCCAGTGTAAGCATGTTATTCATAATCCATGATGAGAGGTTGCCGTATCAAAGATCAGTAACAAAAAGACACAGGAGAGGACACCGACCACGGAAGCAAAGGTTTTCAGGAGCTGTATTCCGATTGCGGATTCAGAAACAACAACGGGAAAGGCCATGAATATTAATTGAATTGCCGCATACTTCAACCTGGCGTCTTCTCAGCTATACGTCAGGCTCCCTGATAGCCATTGCTAAAGACAAGGCATGCTCCTCCGGAAGCAGTTTATTTTTGCTTCATCTTAACCACTGATCTTTTAAAACAGTTTCATTCCATAATGGCCTACCAATGTAAAAATTGCACAACGGGCCAGAACACCGATGCAACACCAGGTAGCCAGTTTATGCATGTTTACATTAAACCCTACACCCACAGCAATGCTTACCGGTGCACCTACTGTAAATGTGCCTAAAAACCCCAGTCCTATAACACCAAATTTTTCCCAGAGTTTAAGTGCCAGGCTGGGCTTTGTTTCTTTAATTGCTGGTTTACGCTTTCTGAATTTAAACATGAATTTTTCAATTGCTTCGCCTAAAAATGCAGCGGCAAATACACCCACGATGCCACCGGTTAAGCTGGCAAAGAAAATGGTCCAGGGTGATAATCCGAAAGCGAAGCCGGCAGGAATTGCTGCATAAATTTCAAATGTGGCCAGGCCCGCAACGGTAAGTATCTTATACAGCATGGAGCTTTTTTTTGGCAATATTAAGCTATTTTCATCCGGTGAACATAGCATTGAATTTAAGCGTGGTGACGACTGGTATTCTGAAGATATTACGGTAAACGGTAAAGGCATTACTGGAAAGGAAAAGGAATTTATTATTTTCCTGTTAAGCAAGTTGCATAATTTTCCCATCTGACGCAAGGTGTTCGGCGAATTGAGTACTCTTCAATTGGCGCAAGCTTGGTAGCAAAGGCATTGTGAGTTGCCCATGCTTGTGCCAGATAACAAAAGGAGCTAACGGGTAGTGGGCTATAATATTGCTAATCGCCAAACGTTAACAAGGCACAAGGCCGCCAACACACTTGCCCGCCCCGCAACCTTCCGCCAATGCAAATGTTTAATGATTTGAAGAGCTGCTTGCGCCAAATAGGAGCTGCCGCAGTAGATCCCTCCTTTGTCGAAATAACAGCTTACCTCAAACGCTTTTGTAACCCAATCTACTCTTTGTAAAGTCTCCTTGCAGCCGTTTCGATTTTGTATTAAAGATGATTTAATTTTTCTCATACTTTAATTCAACATAAAAATTGCCATTGTTTACTCTAAAACCCTTCTTTGCCATATTGGGTAATGCCATACTTTTCCATTCGGAAGCAGGATAAATAAATTCAAATACAAAACCCCTGCACGGGTAAATGGCAGCTTGCGGTTAATGCAAATGAATACATTAATAGCTCTGCAAGATTTTATTTAACAGGTGTACAAGGCACTTATCCTGTTACCAACTTTATGGAGATGGAAGAAGTGGATTTCAATAAAAGCAAAGAGTAATCCTTGTACACGCAACGTTTTC
>JAYUBR010000529.1:0-1660 GCA_043740775.1 Ferruginibacter sp.
CGGTGTAATTTGGAATACCCTGCGGGAATATGGATCTCCATTTTTTTATCTGGGCCACCGGCCTCAACCAATAACACTTTATTAGCCCGATTTGCAGAAAGCCGGTTGGCCAGTACACAGCCTGCGCTGCCTGCCCCTATGATGATGTAATAGTAAATCATGGCTTGTATTTCTTATCATTGCTGTCGGGTAAAAATACAGAATCCTAAAAATACATTCTGTAAGCATTGATTTTATTGAATGATGGTTATTGTTACCAAAGGGAACCCCTACCCATCAAATAGCCCAGGTATAACGACTGGCTTATCTGTATATTTTTTTCGCCAGTCTTTTTCTATTTTTTCAATAAGGTCATTGAGTTTATGGTAGCTGAATAGGTGCTGCCTGGCAAAACTGACTAAGTTGCTGAAAGAAATTTTCTTTTTAATATTTTTTTGGATGATTGTAAAAAGCAGGTTGGCTATAAGTGTACACCATATCTGTATTTTGATGGCATTTTCATTGTCTCCTAAAAAATATTTCAACGGAAAGTTTTGTTTAAGCTGTTTGAACAGCATTTCTATCTGCCATCGCATTTTATACAATAAGCCTGTTTGTTCTGCAGTCATCTCCATAATGTTGGTAAGGAATTCAAATAGGCGGTCTTTATCTTTATCGTAATACACCACACGGCGTAGGATCAATAGCTGTTCTGTTCCATTTTCATCTTTATATCTTATCTGTATTTTTTGGTCTTTAATATAATTATCTGGTATGTCATCGGGGATATTTATTTCATCTAATTGCTCATAAACTGCATTGTCTTTTAACCTTGTTACAAAATAGGTTTTGGCGTTTGTCCATTTAGCGTATTGCTTATAATCTACGTATCCCCGGTCAAACAGTGCTATCTGGTGTGGTTGAAGATTGAGCTTGGCAAGGAAGGTATGGTCATGCGTGGCAGCATCTGTAAAATGAATGAGCTGCGGTACTTCTTCGTACGCATTAAGCATGGTATGTACTTTAATACCGCCTTTACTTTTGCCATTGAGGGGTTTTCTTCCCACGCATTTCATAATGGCTTTAAACAGGCTGATGGTGGTGCTGTCTATAATGAAAATGCGTTTGAGCAACTCATTGTCCTTTTGGCTGTCCGCTAAAGTTGATTTGTAATGACGGTAGAGTTTGCCATAAACCTCGCCGAAGAATGCCTCCGTTCTTCTGGCATTGGCTTCGCTAAAAGTACTGCGGGGCGGCGTGTAGCTAATGCCAAGGTGGTTGAGTTTGTCGCCGTAGGCTGCTATGCCTTGGGTTACTTCACGTAAAGAAGTACAGTTGTTCATAATGCAATAAAGCATACAAATAAAATGTTCCCAGGCTCCGCAGCGTTTGCAATAGCGGTCTGCGTCATGCTCTTTTACCAAATGTTTAAAGGAGGCTTTATTTATTAAACCTACTATCTGAGAAAATACGGGCTGTCCGGAAAAACTGTTACTTTGTAGCATACTTGAGTTTGTAGTAAAATGAAAGTATGAAATAAGGGGCAGCTTTGGCTACCCCTTATTATTTATTTTTACCGGACAACAATGATAAAAAACTTCAATATGAAAAAAATTATTATGATGCTCACTGTTAGCCTGGTTTCGGGACAGTTGATTGCTCAAACAACAAAAAAATTGGT
>JAYUBR010000530.1:0-1659 GCA_043740775.1 Ferruginibacter sp.
AGCTATACATTACCCAATTGGCAGGGTAGGTGTTAATACTACTACTCCAATTAGTAGATTTAATGTTCAGGACACTAATTTAGTTGTGACGCAAAATGATACAACAGGTATTATGCTTTCTAATACCGCTCCGGCTACAGCAGCCGTTCCAGTAAGAATACCGCCTGCACTTGTGTTTAAATACACTACATGGAACGCAGCTAATATTGATACAAGATGGAGATTGCAGCCCGCAACTAATAACTCATTTCCAAATTTTGTTATGCAGCGTTCGATTAATGGAGGTGCATCTTATTCAGATGCTCTTACACTTAGTGAGGATGTAGGAGGGTATTCAATTGCTTTAGGAAGTAGTGGTACATCGTATGGCTACAGTGCCAATCTTGGTGGAAATCTAAATTCTGGCAGCGTTAGTACAAATAGCATTGTCGTTGGTAGTACAACAAGCAACGTACCTTATTCAAACTCCTTCTTTAAGAACAGTACTATTATTCAAGAAAATACCGGTGCAAATGTTATTAATTCATTTGGCGCAGAACCTAATATATCTATATCCAGTCCAACTGCTGGTAATATTGTAAGAGGGTTTTATTATAATCCAATCCTTAGTAGTCTGACAAATACAAAACACTATGGATTTTGGAACACAACAGGTGATAACCTTTTGGGAACAACATCAGGAAGTACCGGTATTGGTGCAACTACCACTATTGCTGCATCAGCAATATTGCAGGTTACCAGCACAACACAGGGAGTATTAATACCACAAATGACAACTACACAACGTGATGCGATTGCAACACCGGCAACAGGGTTAAATGTGTACAACATAACATCTAACAGTAATAACACTTATGATGGAGTAAGTTGGAAACAGCAGTCATTTTGGGGATATACGGCTACGGCAGCAGCATATACAGCACTGACAACAGATTACACAATAGATTGTACTGCTGGAACATTTACAGTAACACTTCCAACAGCAGTGGGAATATCAGGAAAAATTTACTTAGTAAAAAATAGCGGAACAGGAGTAATTACAGTGGCTACAACAAACAGTCAAGCATTAGATGGCGCAACAACAAAAGTTTACAACACACAATATTCAGGGGGTTCATTCCAAAGCAATGGTGCCAAGTGGATCATAACCGGTAATTTTTAAATAATAAAAAATGGTAAAACAGTATTCAACAATAACTAGTGGTACAATAACAGCCAATGATACAAAGCAGAATGTACAGGTAATACACGACGCAGCTTCATTGGCAGCTACCTTAACAGCCACTTTACCAGTAAGCCCTGTTGACGGGCAAACATTTGGATTTGCATCTGTTTTGGGAGTAACTCTTTTAACGATGAGTTCTGCACTTACAATTATTGGTGCGCTAACTACTATTGCTGCTGCGGGATTTTCGACATGGACATTTAATTCAGATTCATCAAAATGGATTAGGACAGCATGAAAAATATAACCATACCCGAAATAAAAATAATACTGCAACAAATTGTAAAAAATGCAGCTAAAGAAAAAATGGGTGAAGATGATGCCGAAGATGCCTTAGTAAGATGGGAATGGAAAGAAAAAAGAGCTAAGGATAATACCGTAATAAATAAATTAAACGATTTAATTGAATGGCTTTAAAAACATAAGTATGATTA
>JAYUBR010000531.1:0-1659 GCA_043740775.1 Ferruginibacter sp.
TTCTTGTAACGGGTTGTAGTACCGGTATTGGCTTTGCCATTGCCGAATCAATGGCACGCAGCGGCCACAATGTATACGCCGGTATGCGTAATCCAAAAAATTCTCCTGCACTGGCAGAACTTGCCCATCGGGAAAACCTGCCCATCACCATTCTTACAATGGATGTAGATAGTGATGCATCTGTAAAAGCAGCAGTAGCAGAAACATTGTCTCATGCCGGGCAAATAGATGTGTTGGTAAACAATGCCGGCATTGCGTCGATAGGCTCAGTAGAAGAAATGCCTTTTACAACCTATCATGCCGTGATGGAAACAAATTATTTTGGTTCATTGCGTTGCATACAGGCAGTACTACCGGGCATGCGTACACGCCAAAGCGGATGCATCATCAACATTACATCAGTTTCCGGCAAATTATATAGTCCCTGTTTTGGAGCTTATGCCGCTTCCAAAGCAGCTACCGAAGCCATGAGCGAAAGTCTTGCGGGCGAAGTAAGCCAGTTTGGAATTCGGGTAGTGCTGGTACAACCAGGTGTAATTGACACACCGCTTGTTGATAAGCTCGAAGCCGTGCCAGAGCATACTGTTTATGCAGGCCACGCCAGGTTAAAAGCATACCTCAGGGCTTCGGCATCACATCATGTAATGCCTGCTGAAGTTGCAGATGCGGTTCTAAAAATAGTATCGGGAGAAACGACTGCATTCCGGAATCCTGTAGGGGCAGATGGCGCACCGTTGCTGGGTTGGCGGGCTTCGCTTGCCGACGAAGAGTGGATTGCATCCGGTAGTTTGGATGAAGATACCTGGGCGTCAAATATGGCACAGATGGGCATGGACGTACGGGCATTTATGTAGCCTCCGAAAAATGACAATAACTTTTTAAATTTAAAATACTACTAAATAACTAACCGGCAACGCAATAAAAAACCAACATGCTCAATTATTCTTTAAACCGCAACAGAACCATATTGTTTTCAATATTGGCAATGGCAACAGTCTACGTTATTTATACAGAATTCGTTTTCTTTACCGATCAACACTCGGATTTAACCCACTATAATGCCATGCGGTGGCTGTTAATTCCGCATGGTCTTTTTGGAATGGTTGCATTGCTACTCGGCCCCTTTCAGTTTTCTACTACACTTCGCAAAAAGAATATCAAACTACACAAAAGCATTGGTAAAACTTATATCATTACTATATTGCTGGCAGCACCATTTGCCGTGTTATTAAATATTTACTACCGTATTCCCGGCGCTACAATCACTTTTGTTTTTGAAAATATAACCCAGGCTGCAGTTTGGGCCATTACGGCATTAATGGCCTGGATAGCTGCTTACCGGCGGCAAATTACTATTCACAAAATGTGGGCTGCCCGCAGTTATGGACTAACAATGGTTTTTGTATTATCAAGAATTGACAACCCGATGCGGTTATTCATTCCAAAGCCCGACATCAATGATTTCGGGCATTTTCTGTGGTTTTTGATTGTGGTGGCATTGATCATTCCTGATGTGTTGGTTTTTAGTAAAGAATTATTGGGCAATAAAAAGGTGAAAAAATAATGACAAATACCTTACACACAGAAGCTCCCAACAAATTATATGGTTTAGACCATTTAAGAGCATTAGCCATTATAATAGTCATGCTGTTTCACTAC
>JAYUBR010000532.1:0-5676 GCA_043740775.1 Ferruginibacter sp.
CCGACTTAAAAGTGCAGCGTAGCGGAACGGCGAGGGGCAAGCCATGAAGCCCACAACACAACGTGGCTGCTTTTTGTGTGGTCGGGCATAGCGAAGCTATAAGCAGGGCTATCACACAAAAAGCAACTCATAGGGCTGTGCCAGTGCAGCAAGACAACAGCAGGGGGCGCATAGGGAGCAGGCGGTTTTTTAAAGCATCTTTGTCAAGGCAAAACCGCCGTAGCGACCGTGCTAAAAATGTGGAGGAGGCTTTTTTATTTTTTTCACTACAGATTGGCGAAGCCACCATAAAAGAAAAAATAAAAAAATAGCCGACGGACTGCGGGGCAGCGAAGGGTTAGCAAAACCATGACAAAAACGGCGAAGCCTTTTTGGCGTGTGTTTTTTCTTGGAGCCGCTGCAACCGCAGACAACTTAGCCCGGCTTAATAAGGGCTATAGAACGAAGTGGCATAGCCCGCAATAGAAACTGCTTGCAGACAATATTAAGAAGCGTTGGTGGCAGCGATACGCAAATAAAATAATTGGTGAGGAACGAGCCGTTATTTTTTTGCGTTTGGCTGCGGTGGGGGTTTTCAATTGCAGCTATTGGAGGAACGACAATTGCTGCAATTGTCATGGATGGATAAAGTGTTCCCGGCCACTTCTCTTTCTATCTGTGTAAAAGTTAAAACAATCTCCATCAAAACAAAAAAAAGCCCCGAAGGGCTAAAACTAAGGAAGCATTGCTAACCAACGCTTGGAACCTGGAGGCGGATAACGATAACGACCAATAACAACGCCATGACTAACATAAATATGCCAACCATTAGCAGCGCAAACCCAAACCTGACAAGAGGCAGAGTAACAGAATAGATGATACATAACATAAAATTTTAAAAATGATAAAATAAATATGTAGCATCACCACGGCCTAAGTCCAAACAAAAACCAAATAAAAACCATAGTACTCCTGTTGAAAATCTTTGCTGAAGCCTTATTTTATTTTTTCACAGATAAACTTTTCTATTACCGAACTGTAAGTAAAAAATAAAAAAAGAGAGAGGGTGAGATACTGTTCAGCCAACTTGGTTAGCTTGGTTTATTTGATTTTTTTTGGCTGGCCGTAACTTTGTGTAATATTTGTTTTTGATGATTTCCCGAAGCGTACAGTTTAAATTATTAACGTGTATTTGTATTTTGTGTGCAGGCTTGCTGCTGCCCGTATTGGGCTTGTGCGATGGCTTAGGGCTGCTGCTGGTGTGCCAATTGAAGCGTAATGACTGTTGCGGAAAGGCTACCGACTGAATGAACGAAGTGTAGTGTAGTTTACGAAACGGAACGAAGTGAAATGAAGAAGGTGGCCTGAAAGCATTTACGAGATGTAAGCTAAATAGATAACAGAACGATGAAAGGATTGTGACACAACGATGATGCTATGAAAAAATGAAGCTGGTATCAAAAATACCGTACTCCTCTTAACCGGCGAAACGTTGGCTTTGTGCTTTGCTGATGCTATTCATTTTTCTCATTAAATGTTGAACGGTTTTTTAAAGAGTACCTTCATTGAATCAAACAGAGATACAAGCATGAATGTAACAATATATAAGTTTGGTTTTTACACGGGGCTTTTCGCATTTGTTTCGACAGTGGCATTTAATATTGTTCAATTGTTGCAGGTAGTTGGCGCACTTAGTTTTCCTTTAGATGAAGTTCTCATTTATATAACCTCTCTTTGCATTGTTATTCCTTTTGTTCTTGAAATACTTGCACTTCATTATGCAGCATCAGAAGAGAAAAAAATTTATAGCCATGCCGCTCTCATTTTCTCAATCATCTATGCCGTGTTTGTTACTTCAAATTATGTTGTTCAACTGGCAACAGTAATTCCCATGCAATTGCAAGGTACTTTACATGAGGTTCAGGTTCTTAAACAAACACCGCATTCATTCTTTTGGGATTTTGATGCCATAGGATATATGTATGGGTTTTGCAACTTTATTTGCTATACCTGTCTTTGAAAAAGATGGATTTCAAAAATGGGTTAGAATATCTTTCTTAGCTAATGCACTTGCCACGCCTTTAATTGCAATTGTATATTTCTATCCAACGTTTACAGCAAGGTTATACATTCTTGGATTTCCATGGGGTATTACTGCTCCTCTTGCAATGCTAATGCTCACGATAATGTTTAGAAAAAAAATGAAAGAAACAATTCAGTAGTAAATAATGAAACTTAAAAAGTACATGATATATATTTTATGCCTTGTTGCAATTGTAATAATTATTCTAATAATCGGGAAAGTAAACTTAGCTAACCGGTTTAATAATGAGGTGAAAAAACTGTTCTCCAACTCAAAAAATATTTCTGAAAAAAAATTTAGCTATAAAGACCTGATAAACTTACCTGAACCCGTACAACGCTATTTTAAGCATGTTTTAAAAGACGGACAACCTTATATCAGTTATGCAAGATTAAGACACACGGGACAATTTAAAACTAGACAAGATAAAGATTGGGTAAATATTGAAGGCGAACAATATTTTACAACAGAAACACCTGGTTTTATTTGGAAAGGAACTACATCCATGTTTACAGCACGTGACATGTATATTACTGACACAGGCAGACTTGTTGTTTCACTTTTTTCTGTTTACAACATTGTTGACGGTAAATGAGCAAAATTTAATCAGGGAGAATTGCTTCGGTGGCTTGGTGAGAGCGTTTGGTTTCCAACAAATCTTTTGCCTAATAAAAATTTACAGTGGATAGCAATAGATAGTACCTCATCAAAACTCTCCTTTAATCATGATGGCTTGACAATATCCTACATTGTAACCTTTAATGACGTAGGAGAAATAACCCAAATGGAAACAAAGCGATACATGGGAGATGAAAATTTAGAAACCTGGGTTGGTAAAGTAACCGACTATAAAGAATTTAACAGAGTAATTATCCCTGCAACAATTGAAGCTATTTGGAAATTAGCAAAAGGAGACTATAGTTATGCTAAGTTTAAAATTAAAACTATTGAGTATGACAAGGCGGCGAAACTGTAACTTAGGTTTTTAAATTATGGATTTGCTAATACTTTTTTTATTTCAGAATTTAAAAAATTTTTGGATATATCACACAAAATGGATAACAAACTCATCAACTATTTTTCTAAAATCATGCCGCTTTCAGCCGAAGAAATTAGTGCTATATCGGATTCGATGAATATACAGCTATACAAGAAAGGAACGGTTTTGCTAAGAGAAGGACAAATATCTACTGATACTTATTTTGTTTTAGAAGGTTGTATAAGGCAGTATTTTCTAGTTGACGGAGAAGAAAAAATCAATAATTTTTTTACTGAAGATCAATGGGTGATTTCATTAAATAGTTTTAACCCTTATTTTATTTCTAAACATTTTTTGGAATGTTGCGAAGACAGTAAATTGGTTGTTGGCAATAGTGAAATGGGCGATGCATTATATAAACAATTTCCAAGACTAGAAACAGTTTCAAGAAAAGTAATGGAAAAGGTATTTGCAGAACAACAGGAAATATCAGGGGCTTACTTTACTGACACTCCTGAACAACGCTATTTGAAATTACTGGATACAAGACCTAACTTATTGCAAAGAATACCACAATATCAACTTGCAAGTTATATAGGGGTAAAACCGGAATCACTAAGTAGAATAAGAAAAAGAATTGGATTAAAATAGAAGAAGCAGGAATTACACACTTGAGCAATAATTTCAAACAATTGATGTCATTCTACTAATTGCATCATCATTTTACGTCCGCCAATAGTTGCCTCCTGCTTCCATAGTTTTCTATTGAATTTGTCGATATAATAAATCATAAAGTCATTCTTCCCATTACTTATTTCATCTGCTACAGTAATAATCCAAACATTTTTTGTACCTGATGAGAGAGTCTTGCAGGTACCACTTTTTACATCTTTTACGTGGGCTTTTATAACTCCGGTTTTACCGGATGGATTATAATCATAAATTGAAATATTTTCTTTGTAGCCTTCTTTTAGGGGTAGCCATCCAATTAATACCGGGTATAGGTTGCTATCAAAATAATCTTCCCTTGTTGTATCACTTATCAAAGTATGCTCTTGTTTTGTTTTATCATTATAAAAACCTGTTACGATTTTTCCAAAATTTAAAACCATATCCCTTTGCATATTATATGAGGAATGATGAATTGGTTTTAAAGTTGAAATATCAGCTATAGTTGAATCAACCCAGGGTATTTGCATATTTTTCATGTTTACCTGAGTAACAATAGTGATAGTTTTTTTATCGGTTTTGATTTGAGTTGAAACTTTACCAATTTCAAACTTTGCAGTGTCTCGCATGGCGTACCATATCATTTGATAGGTTTCATTTTTAATCCACTTCTTCTGAAAGGAATTTTTCCCTGGTGTTACACTCGTTTGTGCATAACCTGCAATTGTTATAATTGCCAAAATTGCTGTTGTAATAGATTTCATTTTAAAGTTTCTAAAATTGTTTGAAATAAAATATTTACACCGAATGTGAGAGCTGATAATTTACTTTTCACGAAATTATCTTTATAGCTACGTTACCCCTTTTATGCCTTTGTTCTACATATCTATGCGCCTCAACCATTTGCTCCAAAGGATAACTTCTGTCAACGACAGCTTTATAGACACCTTTCTCGATGAGTTCTTTAAGAAAAATTATATCATCAGCCTTTTGGCTAATCACTCCTGAAATAAATTTTTGGTCACTTGTTAAAGAAGTCCATAGACCTTTAAGCATTTGTGAAATACCTGTAGAACCTAAAATTAATGTGCCGTTTGTTTTTAATGATTTGATGCTTTTGGAAAACAAAAGCTTATCGACCGTAACAAATATTACGTCATAGGTTTCTCCATTCATAGTAAAATCTTCTTTTGTATAATCAATCACTTTATCGGCGTCAAGAGATTTTACCAATGCTGCATTTGAAGTGCTGCAAACTCCTGTAACTTCTGCACCATAATATTTAGCGAGTTGAACAGCGGCTGTACCAACTGAACCTGATGCACCATAGATCAGCACTTTCTGTCCGCTTTTAATATTTGCTTTTCTTAGGAAGTACAATGCAGCAGTTCCTCCAAAACAAATGGTAGCAGCTTCCGCATGAATTATACTATTAGGCTTTATGGCCAATATGCCATCTTCTGGCAAGCATTTGTATTCAGCGTATGCTCCAAAACTCATTCCTGTTGCGCCAAAAACTTTGTCCCCTATTTTAAATTTCGTTACTTTTTTTCCAACTGCTTCAATTTCTCCAGATAGAAACGCACCCAAAATATTTATTCTAGGTTTCGTTAAACCGAAGAATAATCTTACAGCCCAGGGATCTGCTTTACGCAAACGAACATCACCCGAATTTGCCGCTGTTGCAAATATCCGTATAAGGATTTCGTTGTCTTTAGGTATTGGTTTATCTACTTGTTTTAGTTGGAGTACCTCAGGGCCTCCATATTTTGAGTATGTAATTGCTTTCATCATTTTTTATTTAGTTTTTTTCCAAGAACAAAGGTCTCTATCTATTTTCCTAATTTGATTGACCTGAGTTAATAAATGGTATCCTCTCCGTGAACCCCTTATTGTCTTAGCAAAACCATCGATGCATCTTTGCCGCTATGGAGAACAAAAATATATCTCAAGCGCAGACCATGCA